>JAITCX010000068.1 GCA_031282945.1 Elusimicrobiota bacterium | reverse complement strand
TAGCCCTTAACGTTTCTCCTCATATAATGGAATGGGTTCAGTGTCAAATTCGTCAATGTGATTGCCCTTTAAATAATATTTCGTCTCCTTGGATATCAAATTGCTCAATAATAAAATCGCCACAAGATTGGGCATAACCATCAATGCATTTAAAGAGTCCGCCATCTCCCACGCTAAATCTAAGGGAATTGTCGCCCCAATAAAAACTACAATAACAAAAGCTATTCTATACGGTAAAGTTATCTTTTTGCCAAATAAAAATTCAGCGCACTTTTCCCCATAATAAGACCACCCTAAAATCGTGGAAAAAGCAAAAGTCAAAAGCCCAAAAGTTAAACAAATCGGTCCAATATATGGAATTTGCGAAAATATTATATTCGTAAGCAAACCCCCATCCACATTTTGCGGATCGCCAATTAACGTAGGATGAGCTACAATGCTAGCCACTAAAGTTAATCCCGTTATCGCACAAATAACAACCGTGTCCCAAAAAGTTCCAGTGCTGGATATTAAAGCCTGCCGAAACGGATTTCTGGACTTCGCCGCCGCCGCTATAATCGCCGCCGATCCCATACCCGATTCATTTGAAAATAAACCTCTGGCAATCCCAAAACGCATCGCCATAATCACCGAAGCCCCCACAAAACCGCCCCCCGCCGCACTCGGCGTGAAAGCGCTTTCAACTATCAACTTTATAGCTGGGAAAATATAATGAATGTTCATTGCAAGAATTACAAAACAACTCAAACAATAAACTATAGCCATCGTGGGAACAAATTTTACGCAAACTTTAGAAATATTTTTGACGCCGCCAATAATAACAAGCCCTGTTAAAATAGCAATGATTAAACCCGATAACCAAGGAACAATGCTAAAAGTAGATTCTAAATTTGTAGCCACAGCATTGGCCTGCACCCCATTGCCAATTCCAAATGCCGCAATAGCGCCAAAAAATGCAAATAAAACGCCTAAAAACTTCAATGAAATTTTATGCTTTATCGGCCGCTTAAGCGATCCCGAGAGTTTGTCTTTATCATTAATAGACAGCGAAATGGAAAGCCGTTCCAAAGCATACATCGCCCCCCCAAGCATCGTCCCATCCGAGGTCTTTACTCTGTATTTTATCGCAACAAGCGATTCCGCATATTTTGTGGCAATGCCGAAAACGCCAGTCAGCCACATCCATAAAACCGCCCCCGGTCCGCCCAGATTTATTGCCGTGGCAACGCCTACAATATTGGCAGTTCCCACCGTCGCCGCTAAAGCCGTAGTCAATGCGCCAAAAGGCGAAACATCCCCAGCGCCTTGAGAATCTTTTTGAATTGAAAGCTTTATACCTAAGAAAATTTTCTTTTGAATAAACCCAGTGCGAAAAGTAAAAAAAAGATGCGTCCCCAATAACAATACTAAAAACCATGTCCCCCATAAAAACTCATGAACATGAGCGCTTAAGCTAACAACCGCATCTGCAAAACTATTAAACCACTGCATCCAAAACCTCTCTCTGTAAACTCACGCGCCAAAAAATGCCCAAAATCAATTAATCCCAAAGCCCGCGGCGTGACTTTTATTATACATTTTTTTATCTCACTCTTTAAACTTCCACAGGCAAAAAAAACAATCAGCTCCCTCAAAATACCCCTCCACTCTCAAAGATAAAAACGCCGAAAGCAATTTAATATTTTGACATGACGGTCTGACTTTGCAAAAAAAATCCCCCTGCATAGCAGAGGGATTTTTTCTCTTAACTCTTTATATTGCGCCAAGCTAAGCCCCAAAAATCCTTACGCCGCTGGGACTTTTGCTTGAATTTATTTATATGCGCGATAATCAATTTCTGGGAAAATATTATTATAATTCTCCAAATACGATACAAGCTGCTCGTCTATATTAGAAGCCTGTATTTGATCATATAACTTTGTAAAATTTAGAACATGATCTCTTGTGCGTTTATGCGCATACTCAACCATAGTTCCCGTTGACATTATAAAAGCCCAATCGGAAGACTGCGCAAGCAAAAATTCTCTTGCCGCTTGATTTAAGGCGCGGCGCAATATGCCGTCTGCATTTGGGAATTTTTTCGCCAGCTCGTCCATCCTTTGACCCGCTTTATGCAAATGCCTATATATATAATCATTTGAACCGTTTAACCAAACTTCATAATAGCCTTTGTCGCCCCAAGAGGAAGCGGCCGGCTGAGCCACCTGATTTGCAGAAAACTTGTCTAAATATTCTATCGGCGTAATCGGCTTTACAACATCTTGATCATAATACATTTTCCTAAACAAGAAATTTATAAAGGAAGGCCCCTCAAACCACCAATGGCCAAAAAGCTCAGCGTCATACATTGACACAATAATAGGCTTTCTGTCAAAAATACCCGATAAATGTTCAACTTGCTTTGTGCGGTTAAATAAAAAGTTGCCTGCATGCTGAGCGGCCTTTTCACGCGCATTCCAAGGATTGTAAGGCTTCTTGTCGCCCAATGCAACTTTGCCTGTAATGCGGTGGTACTTCAACCCAGTATTGCGGCGCACGCCGTCTGAGTGCAAATAAGGTTTGACATAATCATAGTCTAAATCATAGCCCAAATCTCTGTAGAATTCGCGGTAATCGGGATCTCCCGGATAGCCCGTTTCAGCGCTCCAAACTTGACTTGCCGTTTCTACGTCGCGGGCAAAAGCCGCCACCCCGTTTGGACAATAAACCGGCGCAAAAACGCCGTATTTGGGACGAGGCTGCGAAAATAAAAGCCCGTGCGCCTCTAAAAAGAAAAATCTCAAGCCCTCGTCTTTTAAAAACTTCTCAACTCCAACCTCATAAGCGCATTCCGCCAGCCAAATGCCGCGCGGCCTGCGTCCAAAATGCCTTTCATAATCTTTGCAGGCAACGCTTATTTGAGCGGCTTGAGCTTTTTTGTCCAACATCAAAGGCAGCAAACCATGCGTTGCGCAGCATGTAATTATTTCAATTTTGCCTAAATCTTGAAATTTCTTAAACCCTTTTAATATGTTGCCGCCGTAACTTTCCCATATTCTTTTGCATTCAATAAAGCGGTCATAATACATTTGAGCCACAGGCCTAAACTCTGAAATATTTTTTGTGCGTTCCAATTCTTTTTGAGCAAGCTCTATATGCGAATTTAAACGAGTCCAATACCGCGATTCTAACAGCGGATCCGCAAGCATTCCAGCAAGCGTTGGACTAATGGTCATCGTAAGCCTAAAATCTATATTGTCTTCATAAAGTTTTTCAAAAACGGAGAGCAATGGAATATATGTTTCAGAAATAGCCTCGTAAAGCCAATCCTCCTCTAAAAAATCCTTATAATCAGGATGTCTAACATAAGGCAAATGGGCATGCAGCTGCAGGCACCAATATCCTTTTTCCTCCATAAATACCCTCCTACTTTGTTTGTTTATTAATTTCAAAAAGAATCCGTTTTGTATATGAACCGTTGGACGAAACCGCCTCAACAACATAATGTTCCGTTGAATCAGGCAGATAAAACTTTGTGGCAAATGAGCCGTCTTCCTCAAGAGGCACAGGCCTGCCGCAAATTGTAACGCTTGCTCCCGGACACGTTGCGCCGTAAATTATAATTTCCGCATCCGCCTTTAACCAAAAAAGATCGCCGCCCTCTGCATTAGATTTTTTCATTGGAGGTCTATAAGGTTTTGCAAAAAAGTTACTGGTAGGCAGGGGAGTTTTAAATAAATTTGAATTATCTAGCTTTGCCCCCCAAGTTTGCTCAGTTTCAAATTCTTTATGCGTTAAGTTCACAAAAGAAGCTGAGGTGTTTCCAATAATTTCCATAAAATTATTGTCAAACATTTTATAAGACGCCCATTGCGTGTCCTCCTCAGGACATACGCCGTATCTAGGGAGAGCAAGAACATTGGAACGCGTAATAGTTTGAAAACCCCCATCCTTTAAAACATAGCCTAAATCAACACACCAAACGCGGTTGAATTCGCCAACGTTTATGTACCAACTTTCCAACCTATCGCTAACGCGGATGTCAAAAAAACGATTGGCGTTTGAGCCGTCAAAAATAATGTCGGTAACATCATAAACCCTTAAAGCAAGGGAGTTTTCAACAAAATCATCGCTAAACTTCTGCGCAAAATATTGCTTAGCGCTGTCAGAGATCTCCCAATAGACAAACATCCAAAGCGGATCTCGCGGCATTAAAGCAATTTTTGTATCCCCATAAGAAACTGGTAAAACTGAATTCATAGACATTTCGTCCTCTCTTTATAAAATGCATAAATACCCTCACCCTTGTACAAAAGCGCATTAACAATACAAAATTATTTATAAATTTTGAATTAATTTAGAGCTTAATACAATAAATGCGGCTACTAACGCGTTGGCAAATTTTATATGTTTTTGGGACTTTAGTCAATGATTTGCGCCTTCATTTTCTTTTGGCAAAAGAAATAAAAATTAAAGACTGCGCCAAACGCCGGCCGCGTCTAAGAAATATTTCCCAACTTATCGCCTTTTGATATTTTGGCGCCTTGCAAAAAATCCCATGCCTTGCAAATGCCTTTGCCTTCAACCTGCAAGGCCTCAACTAAAATTTTACCCCTGCCGCACAAAACGCTAAATCCCCCATGCTTTTTGAAATCATCTATGGCGCCAAAATCCTCATTGGCGCTTTCATTTTCAATAATTTTAGCGCGGACAATTTTCAAACGTTTTGCATAAAATTTTTGGCCTAAAAAAAATGCCCAAGCGCCCGGCCATAAAACTAATGCCCTAACTTTATTGCAAATTTCCGCCGCGCTCAAGCGCCAGTTTATTAGACCGTCATTTTTTTTAAAAGCCGGCGCAAAAGAAACTGCGCCTGTTTGAACAAAGGTCTTGAAATTTTGCGTCTTTAATAAATCCAATGACTCATCCATTACAATTATGCCTAAATTTACCAACTTTTCAAACAGCGTTTTAGCATCATCGCAAGGCAAAATCTCCAAACTCTTTTGCAATAAAATTTTACCTGTATCCAAAGTTTTTTCTATAAAAAAAGAGGTAACGCCCGTCAGGCGATCGCCGTTTAAAAGCGCATA
>JAITCX010000214.1 GCA_031282945.1 Elusimicrobiota bacterium | reverse complement strand
TTGGATAGCGGAGTCTGCTCAAACCTTTAAAGATTTGAATTTTGAGCCTCTCAATATTGAAATAGGAGCTAAAATAACATATACTTGGTATAAGGCGAATAAATGGCTGTAAGAAACATTTGTGTTTTTTATGACTGGTTTGGGAATATTCCTTCTAAAAAAGCAAAAGGAGCTATGTAAATGGCAGGTAAGGGTATTTTTGAGAAATGTTACAATTTTACAAGGTCGGAAGAGTTAAAGAAAATTGGGTTCTATCCGTATTTCCAAAGGGTTGAATCGGCTCAGGGACCGGAAGTCTTAATTGACGGCGTAAAAAAAATTGTTGTCTGTTCTAATAATTATCTCGGGCTTGCTAATCACCCGGCAATTATAGAAGCTTCTTGCGAGGCCGCTAAAAAATATGGAACGAGCTGTACGGGTTCGCGTTATTTAAATGGAACAAATGATTTGCACGAAAAAGTTGAACAAAAATTTGCATCTTTTATTGGAAAAGAGCAGGCGATTCTTTTTACAACAGGCCACCATGCAAATCTCGGCGCTCTCACTTCCCTTGCGGTTAAAGGCGATATTTTGCTTACAGATAAATTAGATCATGCCTCAATTATAGACGGCGCCCTTTTATCTTTTGGAACGATGCTTCGTTTTAAACATAATGATATGGATGATCTAGAGAGGCTGCTTATAAACACTCAAGGCAAGTCCTCCTTAATTGTAGTAGACGGCGTCTTTTCTATGGAAGGCGATATTTGTAATTTGCCTAAAATTGTTGAACTTGCAAAAAAATATAATGCTGGAGTTTTTGTAGATGAAGCTCACTCGCTTGGCGTGCTGGGGGAGGGGGGACAGGGAACGGGACAGCATTTCCATTTGCAGCCTGAGGTGGATGTTGTGATGGCTACAGCTTCAAAATCTCTTGCTTCCATTGGCGGCTTTATCGCTGCAAAAAAAGAAATAATACAATATATTAAACATACGGCGCGCTCTTTAATTTTTACTGCCAGTTTGCCGCCTGCCTGCGTTGGCGCGATTGATAAAGCTATAGATTTAATGATAGCGGAACCCGAGAGGAGAATCCGCCTTTTAGAGATTTCAAAAAGGATGGCGGCGGAATTTAAAGGGATGGGGTATAATATTGGACTTTCTCAAACGCCGATTATTCCATTGGCGATTGGTTCTGATGAAAAAGCTTTTTTGATGTGGCGTAAATTATTTGACGCCGGCGTTTTTGTTTCGCCTGTTGTAAGTCCGGCGGTGGCTGAGGGGCATGCAATAATTAGAACCAGTTTTATGGCAACCCACAGCGAAGAAGATCTTGAAATTATTTTGGAGAGTTTTAGAAAAATTGGAAAGGAATTAGGCGTTATACAATGAAAGTAGAAGTTGTTAAAACGGAAAAGCAATTTGACGATTTTGTGAAATTGGCTTGGAAAATTTATCCAAAATCTAGTCCATGGGTTCCTCCATTGGTTTCAGATTTAAAGGTTTTATATTCTAGCGAGTTAAATCCTTTTTGGCTGCATGCTCAACGGGAATTTTTTTTAGTTTATGACGACAATGGCAATCCTGTAGGAAAAATTGCCGCCATAATAGACAGAAATTATTTAGAGTTTCAAAATGACGCCTGCGGTTTTTTTGGTTTTTTTGAGTGCATAAATGATATTGCCGCAGCCAAAGCTTTATATGAAGCTGCATTTAATTGGCTTAAATCTAAAGGCATAAATAAAATGATGGGACCAATGAACCCTGGCACAAATGACGAAGTCGGTTTTGTGTGCGAGGGGTTTAATTTATCTCCAAGTTTAATGATGGCGTATACGCCTCAATATTATTTAGACTTGGCGCAAAAATGCGGGCTGACAAAAATCAAAGAGCTGTATGCTTATGATATGGATGTTGCAAATGATTCAAGGGTTAAGCGTTTGGAGCGCATTGTGGAAATGGCAAAAAGAAAGATGCCCGCGCTTGTAGTTAGGCCGGTGGATCTTAAAAAGTTTAGATCGGAATTAAAATTGGTGATGTCGGTATATAATAGAGCATGGGAAAAAAATTGGGGTTTTGTGCCTTGGACTGACGAGGAATTTGAGGATTTGGCTGTGCGCATAAAACCGCTGGTGGATCCAAATTTAGCTGTTATCGCTTTAATGAACGGCTCGCCTGTGGGAATGTTGGTGGCGGCGCCCGACTATAATAAAATATTAAAAAAGATGAATGGAAAAATGTTTCCGTTTGGGTGGGCAAAATTTTTATATTATAAAAATAAATTAGATTCGCTTAGACTTTTAATTATGGGCGTTGTAAAAGAATATCACAATAAAGGTATAGAAGCCATAATGTATAGCAAAACTTTAAATTATGCAATTTCCAAAGGTTATAAACATTGCGAGCTTTCATGGGTGCTAGACGACAATATCCCCACCCAGAGAACCTCTGAAATGATGGGCGGGAAAATTTATAAAAGGTACGCCATATACCAGAAATTAGAAAAATAAAATGGAGGAATAAAATGGCTGTAAAAAAGAAAAAAAATAATAGTTCAAAGGCCGCTGCTAAAAAAGCGGATGTAAAATCTAAGGTTAAAGTTGGAAAATCTAAAAAGGTCGAGCCTAAGGAAGTTGTTAAAGCTAAGGAATCTAAAGAAATTAATAAAGCCAAACAGACGATTGACGTTATTGCCGGCGCTATTAAATCGGGATTTCCAGAGACCATAAAACAAGTGCAGGAAATAGCAAAAAAGGCTACAAATTTAGTTAAGGAAATCAGCCAAGAAAACATTGTTGGGAAAAAGGGATATGCCGCTAAGGGCGATGCATTTTTATCCATTGATTTTCCTATGGAAAATGATTCTATTGTCGGTTTGCATTATGCGATAAGAGTCGGCGCTTCAAAAAATGGATATGTGGAAATTTCTTTTAATGACGGCGAGTGGAATCCATGCAGATTTGGCGCGGGATATTGGTGGTTTGATTGGGGTTATTTTAAACCGGGAACATATAAAATTTCTGCGCGCCTTATAAGCGTAGACAACAATAAAGTAGTTCTTGTTACAGAAAGAACATGCAAAGTATGTTAAACAAAAATTCTCCATCTACCGATGAGATTTTTAGCTCAATAGGCAAAGCGTTTGTTTTTGCCTGCTTTGCCTATTCTCTTTTTGTTATTGTAAGCGTTGCCCGCTCAAACGCGCAAAAAGAAGTAGAGCCTTGTTTGCGTCTTAGACAATCCTATGAAGGCCTATCGCCTGAGGAATATTAATTTTTATAGTTTTATTTTTATAAATACAGCCTCGCTTTGTTTATCAGAGCGCGGCTTTTGTTTATATGAGACAATATTGAAAGGGACAATAAATGTATTTAAAAAAAATTGAGATAGTTGGTTTCAAATCTTTTGCCGACAAAACTGTTTTGGATTTTGAGAAAGGCATTACAGGAATTATAGGTCCAAACGGCTGTGGCAAATCCAATATTGCAGACGCTATAAGATGGTGTTTAGGAGAACAACGCGCTCGCGCAATGCGGAGTCCTAAAATGACCGACGTGATTTTTGGCGGAGCGCAAAAAAGAATTGCAACAGGCATGGCCGAAGTGTCCTTAACTTTTGACAATACAAATAATGTTTTGCCTGTAGCTTTTTCTGAAGTAATTATAACGCGGCGCGTTTTTAAAGATGGAGAAAGCCAATATTTTATAAATAAAAGTCCCTGCAGATTAAAAGATATAAAGGATACCTTTTTAGACACCGGCATTGGAGCGGAAGGGTATTCAATAATTGAACAGGGCAAAGTGGATTTTTTAATTACTGCAAAACCCGAGGACAGACGTTTGCTTTTTGAGGAGGCGGCCGGCGTTGCAAAATATAAAACGCGGCGAGAGGAAACGCTAAAGCGCCTTGCAAAAGTTGAAGCGGATATGGGGCGGCTTTCGGATGCGCTTTTAATTCATAAACAGCAAATTGACGCTTTGGATCAACAAGCTAAAAAAGCTAAACAATATAAAAAATATCAAGACGAACTCAAAAAATATGAGACGGTGGATTTAATTGCGCAAATAGATTATGGCATGGGCGAAATAGAAAAAATTTCTCAAGCGCTCAATCCTAAAATGCAAGAGTATGAAATATCAAATACGACTTCTATTGAAATAGAAACAGAAATTTCTAATTTGCGTCTTATTCAAGATGATCAAAATACAGAATATATTTCTTTAAACACTGAGTTAAGCGATATCAATGCGCAAATTAGCATTGCCGACAATGACAATCAAACTGCAAGTTCCCGCCAGCAAGAGTTGGAGGCTGATCAAGAAAGGCTTGCGGCGGAGCTTGAGGCAAATAGAGAAAAAGTTGAGGAATTTGAAGGCGAGCTTGCGACGCTCGGCGCAGATGACGGAAGTATTGTAAATGAAGTTGAAACTTTAAAAAATTCTTATGAGGCAAAACAAAAAGAACACGAGGATATAAAAACAAAATTAGATAAACTTACAAGCGAGATTTCACAGGTGCGTTTAGCGGCGGCGGGGCTTGAATCCGATAAAGAAAATCAGTTAAATGAGAAAACTCAAATCTTGCAGACTAAAACGGAGCTGGACATAGAAAATGCATCTCTTGCCAGAATGCTTGAGAAATTGCAAAACGACATTGCGCCTATAAATTCTGAGATAGAACAAATTTCTTTGGAGATAGAGCAATCCCAAAATTCGTTGACTGACAATAATCAAAAAATGGAGCGCTTGGCGGCAGAAATTAGAGATGTAGAATCTTCACTAGAAAATACAGAAAAGGAAATTTTAAGTTTAAACAATTTGCTTTCCTCAAACAATTCCAGAATTGAAACCATAAAAGAATTTGACAAACAAAACCCAATAAGGCGTGCAATTAAATCGCTTTTAAATTTAGGTTTAGCGCGCGGACCTGTGAGTAGTTTAATAGATGTAAAAGATCCTGCAAATGAAGAAATTGTGGCAAGCGCTTTAGGTGAAAAATTGGATTATTTAATTTGTAAAGATTTGACTCAAGCTCAAAAAGCTATAGAGTATTTACAAGACAATAATTTATCTCGTTTATCTTTTATTATAGAGGATAAATTGCCCGCCGTTACGCCTCAAAATAAGTTTGAGCTTTCCTCAAATGCGGCGCAATTGATAAACTTCTTGAGTTTCAATGTTCAAAATGAGCGCATAGTAAATTTTATTTGCGGCGCCTCAATTGCAACAGACGGAAAAGTTTATAATGGACCGATAGTTTCAGGCGGCGCTAAAATGTCTTTAGAAAAGCCTGTTCTAATAGAGGAGCAAATTAAACGCCTCAATCAAGAAAATGAAAAAATAAATTTAGATATTTTAAACCGCCAAAGCGCTCAAGATGCGGCCGCTAAAAAGCTTACAGATTTGAAAGTAGAAAAAAGCAATTTGGAACTTGAGTGCATGAAAATTTCAACGCAAATTGAAAGTAAGAAAAGTCAAATAGAGGAAAAAAAGAGCGAGATAATAGGCTCTAGCCAAGAAATAGAAAAATATAATAAGCAAATAGCGGACGGTCAGGCGGAGGCGCTTTTATTAAATGAAAAAATTTCTCAAATAGATATTGAAATTGCAAATTTGTCGGATATAGACGATGCCTCCTCTAATAAAGAAAAAGAATTAGATGAGCAAATCTCATCTTTAAGACAAAACGAGCAGGAGACTTCCAATGCGCTTATGGAGGCAAGAAGTAATTATGATAAAAAATCAGCGCAGTTGGAAAATAAACAAAAGGGACGCCAATATATCAATCAAAATTTAGATACTTTAAAAAATCAAATTGATTATGCGCTAAATTTATCCGCTCAAAATTTGCAAAAAATTTCTGAGCTGGAAACTTCCCAACAAGAGTACGGCCAAACCATTACAAATCTGCATGAGCAAAAAGCCATTAAAGAGGAATTGATAAGATTTTGTTTGGATAAGAGAGAACAGACGCAGACGGAAATTGATAAGAAAAATGAAACGCTTATTGGTTTAAAGAAAAAAGTTGAAGATCTAAATGAAGAAATAAATACTTTGCAAGTGGACTTAAAAAACTTTGAGTATCAAAAAGGAAATCTCCTGCAAAAATTAGAGGAGACTTGCGGTAAAAGTTTTGAGGAAGTTAAAAAAGAGTTTGGCAATGCGGAGGCTAATGCCGATGAAATTGCAAAAATAAAAAGGCGTATGGAAGCTCTTGGACCTATAAATCATGCGGCTCCTGAGGAGTATGACAATCTCCAGCAGCGCTATGACTTTTTATTAGATCAGCAAAAAGATCTCATTAAAGCAAAAGGGGATTTGACGGAAGTTATAAAAAAGATAAATGATTCCACGATAGAAAATTTTAAGAAAACTTTTGATAAGGTGAGAGAAAATTTTCAAGCGCTCTACAGCAAACTTTTTAACGGCGGCCAAGCCGATTTAAAATTGACAGATGAAAATAATCTCTTGGAAAGCGGCATAGATATTTTTGCCCAACCTCCCGGAAAAAAACTGCAGAATATTTCCCTTTATTCAGGCGGGGAAAAAGCTTTAACCGCTGTGGCGCTATTGTTTGCATTTTTTATGGTGAAAGCTTCTCCATTTTGCATTTTAGACGAGGTTGACGCTCCATTAGACGATGCCAATATTGGGCGTTATAATCAAATGATAAAAGAGTTTGTAAAAGATACGCAGTTTCTTGTTGTCACCCACAATAAAAGGACTATGGAAATAGCGGATGTTTTGTACGGCGTTACAATGGAACAACAAGGTATTTCAAAAATAATTTCAGTAAACTTAAACAAGGTAACTAAGGAGTAAAATATGCCTAAAAAGATTAGCATATTAAAATGTGAGGATTACAATGAGGCTAACGATAAAATTGAGCAGGCTATTGAATTGTTGGGATCAATTTCTACTTTTATAAAATCGGGAGAAAAAATTTTATTAAAGCCAAATCTTTTAGCGGCGCGTTCTCCCGAAGAGGCTATAACAACGCATCCAGAAATTGTCAGGGCGGCAATTCGTTTGGTTAAAAAAGCGGGAGCGACCCCGATTGTTGGGGATAGTCCCGGCGGTTATTTACGAGATATGAAAAATTTGTGGCGTCAGACAGGAATGCGCGACGTCTGTGAGCAAGAAAATGTTGAGCTTGTGAGTTTTGAAGCTGTTGGGGCAAGAAGCGTTGACATTGGCGACAAAAATATTAGAAGCGTAACTTTTTCTAATGCCGTATTGGATTGCAATGGAATAATAAATTTACCAAAATTAAAAACGCATTCCCTGATGTCTTTTACTTGCGGCGTTAAAAATTTGTATGGGACTATACCCGGTTTACTAAAAGTGGAATATCATAAACACACTTCAAAAACAGATGAATTTTCTGCGCTGCTTGCAAATATTTATAAATTCTTGGCGTCAAAAATTAGATTGACAATAGTTGATGCAGTTTTAGCGATGGATGGCAACGGCCCTTCGGGCGGCAATGTTAAAAAACTCGGGTTTATTTCCGCTTCCCCTAATACGCCTGAACAAGACGCTTACTTGCTTGGACTTTTAGGATATGATTTTACGCGGCACTCTCTGTTTAAAAAGCTAAATATTAAAAAGCGGGATGTGCAGCGCGCTGAAATTTTGCCGGCGCCAAATGAAATTAAAATTGATAATTTTAAATTTCCAAAGACGAGAATTTTAGATAAATGTCCTAAATTTCTTGTTAAGTTTTTGGGAAAATTTTTATGGATAAAGCCTGAGATAAATGATAGGATTTGCCGCCGCTGCATGATTTGCGGAAATACTTGTCCTGTGCGGGCAATTTATGTAAATAGAAATAACTGTTTAGAGGTAGATAAAAAACGGTGCATTAGTTGTTTTTGTTGTCATGAAATGTGTCCGTATAATGCAATCACGTTTAAGAAAAGTTTTCTTGCTAAACTTTTTCTACGAGACGATATAAATGCAGACAATAAAAATTGAGGGGCGAAAATGGCAAGAAGTAATTTCCAAAATCATATTGAATTTTTATTTTTAAAAGTAGTTTTATTTTTCATTCAACTTTTTCCAATGTCTTTTGCAATGAACATATCGCAAATATTTGCGGTTATTGCATATTATTTGGTTCCAATAAGACGCCGTTATGTTATCTCGGCGCTCTCCTTATCTTTTCCTCAAAAAAGTAAAAAAGAAATATTGCAAATAATAAAAAATATGTATAAAAATATTGGCAGAATGATAATAGGAATTGCTTTTATTCCAACTTTTTCAAATGAGAAACTTAAAGATATGATGAAAATTGACGAACAAAAAATTTTGCAAGCGCATAAAAAAGGCAAAGGCATTGTTATTATGTCGGCGCATTTGGGAAATTGGGAGCTTACGGCAATTTCTATGTCAAAAAGATATCCTGTTTCAGTGATAATTGCAAGCCAATCAAATCCATTTATAGACAGACTTTTAAATGATATTAGAGTTGGAGAAAATTATAAAACTATTTCACGCGATTTGTGGCAGTCTTCAGCTAGGCAGGTTTTAAAAGCTTTAAAACGCAATGAAATTATTGCGATTTTGGCAGATCAAAATGAAAGTAAAAACGGTTGTTTTGTGCCTTTTTTTGGCAGAGATTGTTCTATGCCAAAAGGCGCGGCGCTTTTCGCTTTGCGACAGAAATGTCCATTGTTTAGCGCTTTTGGATTTTATACAAAAGATGGCATTATGGAAGTTGAAATTGAGGAAATAGAGCTTCCAAAAACGGGCGATATTGAGGCGGATATAAAAACAATAAATACAATTTATTCGCAAAGACTTGAAAAGTTTGTTAGACAACATCCAGAACAATGGCTGTGGTTTCACAAAAAATGGAAAACTAAACCTCATGCGAGGTGGACATAAACCATAAACTTTTATTTTTTTAAATTATTTTATTTATTGGAAAATAATCGGCGGGTTTTTGAGTTTTTCAATTAAGGCATGTTTTTTAAGCAAATGGATAATCCATTTGCTTTTTTGTTTTTTTAAAGAATTCTTAAAAATGGTAGAATAGATAAAACTAATCCAAAACCATAAAATAAATTGGGAAACGATGAATTTTTAAGGGGTCGTTTGTCTAGGATGACAGTATTTTTAGGCTTTAATCTATTGTTTTATGTTCTTTGTAGAGATTCCAATGATTAAGAGAGGAAATTTTTATCTCTTAAGAATAAATAATGTAAAATAATATATACATATAATTTTTTAAGAGTTAGCTATGAGAAAATATAGACTAGGATTTTTATATTTGAAGCATTTGTTTAAATGGCAAATGATTTATTGCTTGGCGGTTTTTCTAAATAAATAGGGATTTTTGCTGTGTTTGAAAGAAATTGTAAAAAGGATAGATAAATGAAAAAGTTGCCGACAGGCATCCCCAGTTTTAAGAAAATTAGAGATGGGAATTATCTCTATATTGATAAAACAAAACAGATATTAAAGCTTACAGAAAGCGGGGATTCTTTTTTTCTTTCACGTCCTAGAAGGTTTGGAAAATCGCTTTTACTTGATACGCTGGATGCGCTTTTTAGGGGAGAGAAGGAATTATTTAAAGGGCTTTATATTTATGATAAATGGGATTGGCAAATAAAATATCCCGTTATTAGATTGGATATGTCAGGCGATGCGCTGACGTCTAAAATATTAATTAATACGCTTTTTGATGGGGTTAATCTATCCGCTTTTAGTGAGAAAATTGATTTGAAGTCAAATACAGCCGCTGGACAATTTGCAGAGCTAATAATTAAATTAGAGGAAAAATATAAACAGAAAGTTGTAATTTTGATAGACGAATACGACAAACCTATTTTAGATCATTTAGATGCAATGAAAGATACCAAAACCAGCATTGGAAATAAAAAAGTCTTAAGTTCTTTTTATTCAACTATGAAAACATATAATGGGCATTTGCATTTTGTATTTTT
>JAITCX010000186.1 GCA_031282945.1 Elusimicrobiota bacterium | reverse complement strand
GCCGGCAGATTAACCTCGCAAATGTCGCCTAGTTTATGTTCCAACAACCCTTGCGCCAACGGCGACTGCACAGAAATTTTAAAAGCCGCAGGATCAGATTCTTCGGAATCCACAAGCGTATAAGTTATCTCTAAACCATCTTCATCTTTTATAGTAACAGTTGCGCCGATTAAAACTTTGTTTACATCAATGTCTTGTTCGTCTATAAGTTTAGCTTGGGAAAGCTTTGTATTTATCTCTGAAATGCGCCTCATTAAATGCGTTAAAGTTTCTTTGGCGGCATGATATTCTGCATTTTCTTTTAAATCGCCATGCTCTCTGGCGCGCGCAATTTCATCTTGCACGGCTGGTTTTCTTTTTTGAAGGGTCTCAAGTTCTTTTATAAGTTTCTCTCGGCCCTCTCTTGTTAAAAATATTGTAGTCATTTTATTTCTCCTTAGCGATAGTCGTAACAATTAAATTTCTTATCGTTTTTACCCAGTCTTTTTCTTTAACTTTTTTTATCACCTGCCCTTTAATGAAAAGCAAACCCTCTCCCTTTCCTCCAGCAATCCCAAAATCCGCATCTTTCGCCTCGCCCGGTCCGTTTACCGCACAGCCCATTAAAGCCGCTTTAATTTTTTTCTTTGAGTTTCTTATTGCCTTAATTTTTGCAACTTCTCTTTCAACTTCTGCAACAATTTTTATAAGATCTACCTGACACCTAGAACATGTTGGACAAGAAATAATTTCTAAACCGCTATTTCTCAATTGCAAAGCCTGCAATAAACAAAAACCCGCCTTAACTTCCTCAACGGGATCCGCCGTAAGCGAAACTCTTAAAGTATCGCCAAGCCCTTTATCCAACATTATGCCAAGCCCCGCCGCAGATTTTATCGTTCCCGAAAAAATTGAGCCCGCTTCCGTTATGCCCAAATGCAGAGGATAATTTCTTTTTTGAGCAAATATCTCATAAGCCAAAATTGTTGTTTTTACATCTGAAGCTTTCAGGGAAACTACAATATCCTCAAAATTACAGGACTCCAAAATTTTCACATGTTCCATTGCCGCCCGAGCCAATTCTTTCGCTTTAAGCAAATCATCTTTTAGCCCGCCGACAGCTTTTAATGATCCCGCATTCACGCCTATTCTAATCGGCACATTATGGCTCTTTGCCTCTTTTACAACCGCCAAAACTTTTTGCTTATCGCCAATATTTCCGGGATTAATGCGCAGCTTATCTATCCCCTGTTTTATGGATTCTATGGCA
Source organism: Elusimicrobiota bacterium (assembly GCA_031282945.1). GTDB lineage: Bacteria > Elusimicrobiota > Endomicrobiia > Endomicrobiales > Endomicrobiaceae > JAITCX01. Next base: position 10,717 of record JAITCX010000186.1, on the reverse strand, counting down.
AGCTTATAATCAAAATGGATGTCAGCCACAAGAGGAATATTTATTTGTTTTTTTATTTTTGAAATATTTTGTGCAGTTTGCATGTCAGGCACAGACATTCTAACTATCTCGCAACCTACATTTTCCAACTCTTTTATTTGCCGCACAGCCGCCCGCCAATCAGCTTTATCTGTGTTTATCATAGACTGCACGAGTATGGGATTTCCTCCCCCGATAGTTACCGACCCAATACGTATTTTTTTTGTTTGAGCGCGCTTAAAATATTTCATGATTTTGTAAAAATTCTAAGCAAATCGCTGTATGTTGCAAAAATAAAAATTCCTCCAATTAAAACTATGCCGATTGTATTATAGACTCCAATAGCCTTAAGCCCAACGCGTTTTTTTCTTATTCCTTCAATCAAAAACAAAACTATCATTCCGCCGTCTACAAAAGGAATTGGGAACAAATTAAACAACCCCAATGCCACTGAAATAAACGCAATTAAACTTAAATATTCCTCCCAACCGTTGCTGGCAGATTTTGCAATAACCTGCATTATTCCAACCGGTCCTGAAATATCCGGCTTTTCCAACTTAATAATTTTGTCTCCCAAATAACTCAGCGTTGAAACTGTTTGATTGACAACCATCTTAAGCCCATATCTTAAACATTGCAAAAAACTTGCCTTCACAACTATAGCTTTTGGCGAAATGCCGATAACGCCCGCTCCAGTTACAACATTTTGACCCACCTCAAAATTTAAAGTTATTAATTTTGCGTCCCTTTCCACAACAAAAGACGCCTCTTTATTTGCTTTATCTTTAAGATTGTCAGTGATATCCCCCCATTTAGTAACAGCAATGCCGTCTATGCTTTTTATTGTATCATTGGGCAAAATTCCACCTTTAAAAGCTTGGCCGTTTTCCAGCACAGTTCCAATTTGCGTATAAGGCGTATACTGCCAAATGCCCCAAGCGCTAAAAATTGCGCTAAACATAATAAAGGCTAAAATATAATTTGACAGCGGTCCCGCAAATGCAATGAAAACTTTTTTAAACCATGGAAGCGATAAATACTCATCGCCTGCGCCGGTAGCTTTTTCTGGATCTTCTCCCGCCATTGCAACAAATCCCCCAAAAGGAATTAACTTTATGCAATACTTGGTTCCTTTATAAATGTATTTCACTAGATCGGGACCAAAGCCGAAAGAAAAAGTTAAAACCCTCACCTTGCAAAGCCTTGCGGCAGTGAAATGCCCTAGCTCATGAATAAAAATTAAAAAACCAAGCCCTACTAAAACAGCGACAATTTGTAAAACTAAAACCATTCTATCCCCCAATTCTCTATTATTAGAAATTGCTAAATTTTTATATTCTTAAATAATTCTCTCAAAAAAATATTTAATTTAAGGAGAGATTTCACTTTCTACCTCTGTTTTGCCTCAATTAATCTTTGAGCATAATTTTTTGTCCATTGTTCAACTTTAAGTAAATTTTTTATATCCACAATTTTTGACTGCCCTTTAAAATTCAAAAGAGTTTTTGAAATGATTTTTGCAATATCAGTAAAAAGAATTTTACCGTTTAAAAAAGCATTTACCGCCGCCTCATTTGCAATGCTCATAATAGCCGGCCATAAACCGCCTTTTTTGGCGGCATTAATAGCTATAGCTAAACAGGGAAATTTTTCAAAATTAGGTTTAAAAAATTCCAGCTTAGAAATTTCCGTTAAGTTTAATTGTTTAATATTTGATTTTATTCTCTCAGGATATGTGAGAGCGTATTGTATAGGCAGACGCATATCAGGATTAGACAATTGCGCAAGAACGCAGCCGTCAACAAACTCTACCATAGAATGAATTATGGATTGAGGATGAATTACAATTTCAATTTTATCTATCGGCAAATCAAATAGAACGCAGGCCTCAATAGCTTCCAGCCCTTTGTTCATAAGCGTCGCGGAATCTATTGTGATTTTTTTACCCATTTTCCAAGTTGGATGATCAAGCGCTTGAGCGACAGTTATTTTAGAAAAATCTTTTTTATATTTATAAAATGGACCGCCTGAAGCGGTTAATAAAATTTTTTTTATTTGGGATTTTTTTTGCCCAGCGCAGCACTGAAAAATCGCAGAATGCTCGCTGTCAACCGGTATAATTTTTGATGAGTTTTTTTCGGCGAGATCCATAATTATTTTTCCCGCTATAACCAGAGCTTCTTTATTTGCAAGGGCAATATTTTTTTGCGCTGCAATAGCTTTCAAAATCGGATTCAATGCGGCATGGCCTGTTATTGCGCAAACGATAGTGTCAATTTTTTTTAAACTCACTAAACTTTCTAAACCATCATCGCCTAAAAAAATTTTCGTTTTCAACTTTTGTTTTTTTATCCATAACTTTAGAGATTCTAAAGCTTGCGATGAATTTACGCACACAGCTTCAGGCTTAAACTTTTTTATTTGGGTCTTTAAAATTTCTATATTTGAGTTTACGGATAAGCCCAATACATTAATGTAATTTTTCATATTGACGGCAACGTCAAGCGTCTGCACGCCTATAGATCCCGATGAACCTAAAACAACAATATTTTTCATTAGTAGTTAGAACCTTGCAATAATAAAATTAAAAAATATACCGCGGGAGCGGCAAAAAGATATGAATCAAATCTATCTAAAACTCCGCCATGTCCGGGAATTATAGACCCAGAATCTTTTATATTTGCATCTCTTTTAATTACGGATTCCGCAATATCTGAAAACTGCCCAATAACAGCAATGACAAGACCCAAAAGAGCGGCTTTCCAAACAGGAAAAAGCGAAAGAACGGCGCTGATTATAATAGCTGTTAAAATTCCGCCGACAAGCCCCCCCACTGCGCCCTCAACAGTTTTTTTAGGACTTATAAGACTCAATTGCCTCTTACCGTATTTTTTCCCAATGCCGTAAGCTACGGTATCTAAAGTCCAAACAGTTACAAAAAATAAAAATAAATATTGCGGACCTTTAAAAAACCCGCCTATCAAAATCATAAATATAAAAGGAATCGGTAAAAAAATTATACCTAAAAAAGAAACGGCAATTCTTGCAACGCTTGCCTCAATTTGCTGATAATAAACTTCTAGCGCAAATAATACCAAAAGTATTGCTATCACCGCCGCCATTAAAATGAGAAATGCCGAATTGTATTCATCAACTAAAATAAGAGACGGATTGTATTTATACATTAAAAATAGAACAATAAAAAAAACAATTTCCAAGCCAATGGAGACAGCTTTATGCGGATGATATTTATTGCAAAGAGTTAAATACTCATGGATGCAGAAAACATTGACGATAAATATAAATGCTAAAAATAACCAGCCGCCCACGAAAATACAGATAAAAATTATAGGTATGCCCACCAAAGCCGCCAAAATTCTTGTTTTTAACATTTATTTCTCCATAGAGCTTTTCGCTTTTTGCTCAAAGAATTATAAACCGCCAAAACGCCTTTGCCTTTTTTGAAAATGCGCTATGGCTGTTTCTAAATCAGCCTTTGTAAAATCCGGCCACAAAACATCCGTTATATAAAGTTCGCTATAGGCAATCTGCCATAACAAAAAATTTGAAATTCGCCGCTCTCCTGAAGTCCTAATTAGCAAATCAGGATCGGGCTGATCATGAGTGTATAAAAATTTGGAGACATCCTCTTGCGTTGGGTCGGTTATGCCGGCCGCCGCCATCTTTTTAAAAGCCAAAATAATTTCTTGGCGCGCCCCATAATTTAATGCAATATTTAATTGCAAATCTTTATTGGCGGCGCTTTCTTTTACGGTGCGTTCAATTTCATTTATAAGTCTCGGAGGAAATTTAGAAATATCCCCCAATACCCTTAAACGCACGCCGCCGTCTATAAATTCCTGAAAACTTTTTTCTATGAAATTAAACAGCAGATCAAATAAAAATGAAACCTCATCGGGAGGCCTTTTCCAATTTTCAGTTGAAAAAGCATAAAGAGTTAAAACTGGAATATTAAAGCTTTTTGCAGCTTTAACAATTTCCTTAACAGTTTTAGCTCCCTGCCTATGGCCTGAACTACGCGGTAAAAATCTTTTCTTTGCCCACCTTCCATTGCCGTCCATAATTATAGCTATATGTTTTGGGATGGGCAAAGAATGATCAATTTTAATCAAAATAATTGATAGTCCAAACAATCCTATGAGATTGCCGAAGTCGGACAAACTCCTTCACATGCTCCGCAATCAATACATTTGTCAGGATCAATTGCATACTTGTTGTCATCTTTTTGCGAGATGGCTGACACAGGGCAAGCGCTAGCGCACGCCCCGCAACCAACACAGACACCCTCGTCTATCTTTTTTGCCATTGTGAGCCTCCTTTTTTTAGATTTGCATTATCTCTTTTTCTTTAAGAGCAATGCAGTCGTCTATTTGTTTTATAAAAGAATCCGTAATTTTTTGAACCTGAACCTCAGCTTTTTTTCTGTCGTCCTCATTAATAGTTTTTTCTTTCTCGGACTTTTTTATACTCTCTATTAAATTACGCCTCTCATTTCTTATAGCAATTTTAAAATCCTCTGCAATCTTGCCGATAGATTTAGCTATTTCTTTGCGGCGCTCCTCAGTCAACTGGGGAACGGAAATCCGTATGAGTTTGCCGTCATTTATCGGCGTCATACCGATATCGGCTTTTATGATAGCTTTTTCTATACTGGCTAAAACGCTCGTATCCCATGGTTTAATCTCTATGGTTTTTGCATCGCAAACATTTATCCCCGCCACCTGCGGCAAAGGCATTAAACCGCCGTACACATCCACTTTAATATTTTCAACAATGGCTGAAGTCGCCCTTCCTGTTCTCACTGAATTAAGCTCTGTTTTGAGCTTATCTATGGTTTTTTTCATAGCCTCTTGAGATGCTGTAAAATTCATACAACTCCTCCTTAGTATTACATCTTAAAGACCCGCTTCTTTTGAAAAAGAAGCAAAACTTAACGACACAACAAAATGAAACAAAACTATTTGCGCTCCCAAAAACCTGCGGCGTTTTACGTCTTATTTTTTTAACTGCAAAAATTTATTTTGTTACCAAAGTGCCGACTTGCCCGCCCGACAATGCTAAAGATAAATTTCCAGCTTTATAAAAATCAAATACCAAAATTTCTATATTGGTTTCCATGCACAAAGCAAAGGCTGTCTCGTCCATAATTTTTAAATGTTTGGCGAGCGCCTGCGAAAATGTGAGTTTATCAAATTTTTTAGCTTGTGGATTTTTTTTAGGATCGTCAGTATACACGCCGTCTATTTGAGTAGCTTTTAAAACTTGAGCCGCATTGAGTTCCGCGGCGCGCAAAACAGCGCCTGTATCCGTTGTAAAATATGGGCTGCCCGTTCCTCCCGCCAAAACCGCCACGCCGCCGCTTGCCAAAAAATCCCGCGCCGCAAATTGATCGTATAGCTCAACCATTTCGCTCACGCCTTTTGCGCAAAAAACTTTAGCGTTAAGCCCCGCTTCAGAGAGAGCGTTTTTCAATGCCATAGCGTTCATTAAAGTTGCAAGCATGCCAATTTTATCCGACCACACTCTATCCATATTTTGCTTTGCGCCGCGCCACAAATTTCCGGCGCCGATAACTATAGCAAGTTCAGTTGGATACTCGGTTAAAGCCGTTTTAATTTGCCCGGCGGTCTTTTCCAGAGCCGCCGAGCTTATTGACAAATTATCTTGGCAAAGAGTTTCGCCAGAGAGTTTTAAAACAACCCTACGCGGCATAAATTACTCACCCAGCTTAAATCTTGCAAATCTTTTTACGACAATATTTTCTCCAATCTTACCAATAGCTTCATCTATTAAATTTTTCACGGTTTGCTTGCCGGTTGTATCGCGCATATAAGGTTGATCGTAAAGACAAACTGTTGAATAAAATTTTTCCAATTTTCCTGTGATAATTTTATCCCAAGCCTTTTCAGGTTTATTTTCCTCTTTGAGTTGCGCCTTATAAATTTCTTTTTCAGCGTTTATAATATTTTCTGGAACTTGATCTCTGGTGATATAGAGAGGAGAAACGGCGGCAATTTGCATTGCAATTTCTTTTACAAGATTTTTGAAGTCGTCTGTTTTTGCAACGAAATCCGTTTCACAGTTTACTTCCACCAAAACCCCTAAAATTCCTCCGCCATGAATATATGCATAAACAAGTCCTTGTTTTGCTGTTTTTCCAGCGCGTTTTACGGCGCTCGCAATGCCTTTTTCTCTCAACCAAACAACAGCTTTTTCCAAATCATTTGCCGCTTCTTTAAGGGCGTTTTTACAATCGGCAATTCCAGCCCCCGTCATTTCTCTTAATTTTGTTATCAACTCTATTGACATTCTTAAAACTCCTTTATACTTTATATTTTAATTTTTATAATTTATTCCGTTGCCGTGGGATTTACATTTTCTTGAACTTCGATAGCGGCATCTTTAACCAAATCTTTTCCTGCTGCGGCGTCATCCTCTTTTTGCGCCGGCGACTCTTTTTCTTTACTTTGAGGCTGGGGGGCATTTTTTTGCAAGAGTCCCTTCCCCTCCAAAACAGCGTCTGCAATTATAGAACAAAATAATTTCACTGCTCTAATTGCATCGTCATTTCCGGGAATTGGATGATCTACCAAATCTGGATCGCAGTTTGTATCGCAAACGGCGACAAGCGGTATATGCAATTTTCTCGCCTCGGCCACGGCAGTCGCTTCCTCATGCGGATCAACAACAAACATGAGCTGCGGCAAACGGGTCATATCTTTAAGGCCTTCCAGCGATTTTTCCAATTTAAGTCTATGTTTTTCCAAACGGGATTGTTCTTTTTTAGATAGCAAATCAAGAGAACCATCTTTTTTCATTTTTTCAAGTTCTTTATATTTAGCTAAGGATTTTTTGAGCGTTTCAAAATTTGTAAGCGTTCCGCCCAACCATCTATCGCAAACAAAATATGCGCCGCAGCGTAAGGCTTCCTCTTTCACGGGATTTTGAGCTTGTTTTTTTGTGCCGACAAAAATAATATCTCTGCCGTTTGCAACATAATCTTTTACAATTTCATAATTTCTCTTGAGTTCTTTAAGAGTTTTCTGCAAATCAATAATATGAATTTTATTACGCGTGCCGAAAATATACTTTGACATTTTCGGGTTCCATCTTCTTGTCTGATGTCCAAAATGGACGCCTGCTTCCAGCAATGCTTTCATTGTGATTGTTGCCATTTACTTCTCCTTATCATTTAGTTTTTCTTTAAGCTTAAAGCCTAAAGCCCTCCGCATTTTTCCAAAACCACAACCCTTATTAATGTTAAGGGACTTATGGGAATTCAAATGCGTGCGTTTTGTTTAACACAAGTCAAAACTTTAATCATTATACCTATTTAATAAATGTTTTCAAATTTTTGTAAAGCTAAAGCTTAAGCGCCGTTTCTTTAAAAAGCGGCAAAGCTCAATATCCCAGTTGACCGCAAGCCGCCCCAATATCAACGCCTTTGGGCTGTCTAATATTTGCAACAATTCCGCTCAAATTTAAAATCATTTTAAATTTGTCTATGCTTTCTGGACTTGGGGTTTTAAACTCCGTATTTTTTATAGGATTAAATGCAATAATATTTACTTGCACATTTGGATTGACTAAATTATATTTCTTTAAAAGTCTTGCTAATTTATGGGCATCGCTTGCGGCATTATTTATATTTTCAATTAAAATAAATTCAATAGTTAAACGAGAATTTGACTTTTTTAGATAATATTCTCCAGCTGAGAGAATATCATCAATTTTAAAACCAAAATTATTTGGTATTAAAATTTTACGCGTCCTATCATCTGTTGCATGTAAAGAAAGAGCAAGCCTAATATCAATATCTTCTTGCGCAAGTTTTTTTATAGCGCGGACATTGCCCACAGTTGAAAGCGTTATATGGCGTTTGCCAAGGGCAAATTCTTTTTTCGAAATAAAACTTTTTATAGCGGCTGTGACATTATTAAAATTTAACATGGGCTCGCCCATACCCATAAAAAGAATGCCCGATACTTTTTTTGCCGTATCATTTTCAATTTGCAAAACCTGTTCTACAATTTCGCCGCGAGTTAAATTTCTAGCAAATTCAACTCTGCCTGAACTGCAAAAATTACATCCCATAGGACAACCTATTTGGCAAGATATGCAAACGCTTTGTTTGTCTTTATTGGCAAGTAAAACGGCAAAGAAAAACTTTTTATCAGCGGTTTTAAATGTATACCTTATTGTTCCATCTATAATTGATTCTTCTTTTTTTACAATTGTCAAATTTCTAGCCCTGAAATCTTGCGCAATTTTTTTGCGAATGTCGGCATTGAGATTTGTCCATTTAGAAATATCGCCTTCTTTTTTTGCATAGAGCCACTCAAAGATTTGGTTTATGCGATAATCTTTATCTACAATATTTTTCAAACTTTCTCTCAATTGCTCATATGTAAACTCTAATAAATTTTTTTTCATTTTAGTTCATCCTTATGTATAAAAGCATGTCTGCCGCGCCAAGAGGCGATTTCTACAAAATCTTTAAAATTTTCATTTTCTTTTGGTAAATTAGCGCCTGAAATATAAACGGCTTTGGGATAAAGAGGTTTTTGCGCAGTATCAATGCGCCTCACAAACACATTTGGATTTTCAGGTTCATTTAAAGATAGAAATTTTGGATCATATTTATTGGAATTTACATAATATAAATAATTCTCAAAAATAATATCTTCATTTGTATATACAATTTCTCTGCCGTATTTTGTGAGCATATCAACTTTTAAGACATTATATACAAATGTAGAACCAATATCATATCGTCTTAAAAAATCATCTTTAATTTGGCGCATACCCGCCAATGAACAAATAAATATAAACAATAAAATCGTCCACACAATAACAAATTTTTTCTCATCGTAAAACTTTAAAATATACGGACATAAAAGGATAAGCCCTAAGACAATAGTGATTGAATAATAATAATTATGCGTAAAGCCCAGTAAAATAAAAGTTAAAGCATATCCAGCAATAGAAAATAATAGAGAATCAGAAAAAATATTGTTTCTGTCTTTTTTAATAAGAACAAAATATAATCTCACAAATGTAAAAATTAAAACTAAAATTAAAGCGGGATTATTATAAAAAATTAAAATGATATCTAATATATTGCGTATTCTAACCTCTTGAGCCGCTTGCAAATAATTGTTTTCAGCTTTTAAAAAAATAAAAAAATAATAAAGCGCAAGAAAAACCAAAGCGTTTAATATCAAAAAGAAATTAAAAATTTTTTCTCGTTTATCCAATGTTTTAATAAAAAGGAAATTCATTAATGCAAATACTAAAAATATTGCAAAAGCAGTTTCTTTAGAATAAGTAGCGGTAATAACTACAACTGCTGCAAAAACAAATAAAATAGTTTTAACTAAAGCATTATTTAAATATTGTTCTTTTCTCATTGCTATAAAAAATAAAATGATTAAAACAAGCAATGTCCTCTCGGGATAAACTAAATTTGCAAAAATTTCATACATTTGATTTGCACAAAAAGCCAATGATAAAAGTATGAATAATTTTATATAAATATGGCTTGCTTTTTGAGATTGATTAAACTTTAAAAAGATAAATGCGAGAGAAATAAATAAAACAAAGAAAAAGGAGTTTTGTAAATAATACGCATATGAAGTATAACCGTAAGGCAAAAATTTTAAAAAGAAATACGACCAATCCGCAAGTGGATTAAATCTAGCAAATTCTTTAAACCACTCTAAATGGCTTTCCCCTCCAGTGATTTTATAAAACTCATCAAAATGCCTTCCAAAAATAGGATTTATCATTATCGCGTAAATGCCGCAATAAACAAACAATATAATCATAAAAATAGAAAATTTTCGCGCAAAAATTTCATCCGAAAATTTATTTTTAATAAACAAAAAAATACGGTTCACAAACTCTCCTTAAATATAAATTTATAAATTGAAAATAATTTTTACTTACCTAATTAAATCTAAATATTTCAATATTTTTAAAACGCTTCTTGCTAAAAATGCCAAGTTCTAAAAGATAGAAATAGAATAGAAAATATTGAAAAGAAATAAATAAAAAATCAATAATACAATAATGGCGCTAAATCCTTAGCGCTTCTAAAAAATTAAAATCAAGAATCTAATGCCGACTTTAGAGGAAGCGACATTTTAAACGCCGATCCTTTGCCCACCTTACTTTCAACTTCAATAAATCCATTGTGAACAATAGCAATATGTTTTACTATCGCAAGTCCAAGACCTGTCCCCCCGCTTGCCCGGGAGCGCGATTTATCCACCACATAAAATCTATCAAAAAGCCGAGGCAAATGTTTTTGTTCTATGCCAAGACCTGTGTCTGCAACTGTTATTTGGACAAAATTATTTTTGGCGCAAACCTTAATTGCTATGGCGCCTTTTTCAGTGTATTTTATAGCATTATCTATTAAATTTATTAGAGCTTGCTCTAAATAAAACTCATTTGCGTAAATTGTTTTTATATCCGCGGCCGCTTCTTTTTTTATTTTTAAATTTTTTATTTCAGCTTTCTTTTGATAAAGGCTTATTATGTCGTCTAAAATAGATGAAATTTCAACATCCGTTTTTTCAATTTCTTTTGCATCGGTATTTTCCAAATCTGAAAGCGATAAAATATCGGTTACAATATTGGAAAGCCTTTTTGACTGCTTTTGAATAATTTCAAC
>JAITCX010000022.1 GCA_031282945.1 Elusimicrobiota bacterium | reverse complement strand
GGAAGTTTTTGCAATTGGCCATTGCCTAGTATGCTTTTATCTTGCGTTTCCATGACCTGCTCCTTATGTGAAATGAAAGTGATTTTATTGATTGATATTTTAGCATTTTTGGGAAGACGCTACAGAAAAAACTATTGTGAGAAAATTGGGATTTGAAAGGACGCAAAAAAAGGCGCAGGAAAAACAAGGAAAGACACTAGTCACCTTAATGGAAATACAACAAAATTGCGGGCGCCGAAAAGCGATAACAAAAAACTAACGCCAAAAGACAAGACACATCAGAGCGCAAATCAATTCTAAGCGTTAGATTACTTGACTTTCACCGCTTCCCTTCACCCAACATTCCCCACCGAGCTAGCATGGCACATTGCAATTGCGAGGGCATCGGCGGCATCATCAGGTTGAGGAATTTCTTTTAAATTTAAAAGCATTTTCACCATTTTTTGCATTTGGGATTTGTCAGCTGAACCATTGGAGGTGAGAGAAATTTTTACAGTGCGGGGATTATACTCAAAAAGCGGAATTTTATTTAAAGCAATCGTTAAAACTATGGCGCCTCTGGCTTGCCCCACAGCCGCAACAGTTTTTGCCTGCTTGGCAAAAAACAATTCCTCTATCGCCGCGTTTTGCGGATGATATGTATTTATGATTTCTTGAAGTTGAATATTAATGCTATGAAGTCTTTGGATGAGAGTTTGAGCGGGATAAGTTTTGATACAGCCATAATTCAAAGGCAAAATCTGATCGCGCGTTTGCGCTTGGATGATAGACCAGCCCGTCATAGACAGGCCGGGATCTATGCCTAAAATAATTTGCATTAACTCAATTTTTCCATATCGCTTTGAGATATATCAAAATTAGCGTAGACATTTTTTACATCGTCATGCTCTTCCAAAGCGTCCATCAATTTCAACATGCTCTTTGCATTGTCGCCTTCAAGATCTATATAAGTTTGAGGTATCATTGAAATTTCAGCTGAACTTATTGCAATATTTTTATCTTTTACCGCTTTCTTAACTTTTTCCAAATCAATGCTTTCTGTTATAATTTCATAGACATCGCTGTCGGGATCGCTCTTAAAATCTGAGGCGCCAGCTTCCAAAACTAAATCCATAAGCGTATCCTCGTCTATAACTGACTTCTCAACGGTGATATAGCCCTTCCTATCAAACATCCAACCCACACAGCCCGTCTCCCCCAAATTTCCGCCATAAGTTGAAAACATCTTTCTTATCTCGGAGGCAGTTCTGTTTTTATTATCTGTCGTGGCCTCAACAATTAAAGCGACTCCCGCAGGACCATACCCCTCATATGTAAGCTCCTCATAAACAGCGCCGGGAATTTCGCCGCTGCCGCGTTGTATAGCTTTTTTAATATTGTCTTGCGGCATATTAGCTTCTTTAGCGTCGTCAACAGCTTTTCTAAGCCTTGCATTATTTTCAATTTGCGCGCCGCTCTCTCTGACGGCAATCACAATTTCCCTGATAATTCTTGTAAAAACTTTCCCTTTTTTTGCATCTGTAGCCGCTTTTTTATGTTTAATGCTTGCCCATTTATTGTGGCCTGACATACAAAACTCCTTTTATATTTTTCTCTTAGATTTTATAGCGCCGACTTTTAAAGTTGCGATATCTTTTTTTAACTGCATTTGAGCAACGGTTATATCAAACTCTTTTCTCTTCTCGGATATTCTTTTCACTTCCGCGGCGGCTTTGCCTAAAAGATCTTCGCTGACTTGATCTGCAGACATTGCAAAAAGAGCTACCACGCTTACACGAGACCCAGCCACTTCTAAAAACCCGCCTGAAACAGTAATTTTTTTACTGCCCTCTGCAGTTACAAAATCTATGGCGCCGCGCTTTAACACAGTTACTAAATTTGCATGTCCGGGCAAAATCGTGATTTGTCCAGCCATTGTTGGAAAAGTGGCTTGAGAAGCTTGGCCTTTAAAGGTTATGCCGTTGGGCGATAAAATTTCAAAATCAAATGTATTCATTTTTTCCCACTTTCAAGAAATTATTTTTGCGTTTTAGATTTTTCAACAGCTTCCTCAATTGTCCCAACCATATAAAAAGCCTGCTCCGGCAAGTCGTCATATTTGCCTTCAATTATACCTTTAAAACCTTTTATCGTATCCTCGCATTTAACATATCTGCCCTCAAGACCTGTAAAAGTTTCAGCCACATACATCGGCTGCGTCAAAAATCTTTGAATTTTTCTGGCGCGGGCAACCGTCAATTTATCATCGTCTGAGAGTTCGTCCATACCCAACACTGCAATGATATCTTGCAAATCTTTATATTTCTGCAAAATCTTTTTTACATTCATTGCAACATTATAATGCTCCTCTCCCACGGTATTCGGATCCAAAAGTCTAGACGTTGAAGTGAGCGGATTTACAGCGGGGTAAAGCCCCTGTTCCATAATAGCTCTGTCAAGCGTTAAGGTTGCATCCAAATGAGAAAAAATCGTCACAGGCGCGGGGTCGGTATAGTCGTCAGCAGGAACATAAACCGCCTGCACAGAAGTTACCGAACCTTTATTTGTTGAGGTGATGCGCTCCTGCAGCTCGCCCATATCCGATGCCAAAGTCGGCTGATATCCTACAGCGGAAGGCATTCTCCCCAACAGCGCCGATACCTCGCTGCCGGCTTGAGCAAATCTAAAAATATTATCAATAAACAATAAAACGTCCTCACCTTTCTCGTCTCTAAAATACTCAGACATCGTCAAAGCGCTAAGCGCAACTCTCATTCTGTTTCCGGGAGGTTCGCTCATCTGGCCGAAAACTAAAACAGTTTTATCCAAAACGCCTGAGTCAAGCATTTCCATCCACAGATCCGTTCCCTCACGCGTTCTTTCGCCAACACCCGCAAAAACAGAATGCCCCTTGTGAACCGCGGCGATATTTCTTATGAGCTCTTTAACTATAACGGTTTTGCCAACGCCCGCTCCGCCGAAAATTCCAATTTTACCGCCCTTAGTAAACGGCGAAATTAAATCTATAACCTTCAAGCCCGTCTCAAGCATCTCGGGAGTCGTTTTTTGATCTATAAAACTTGGAGCATGTTTATGAATCGGTTCCCTCTTAGCTTTGGGATCTATTTGAGGAAGCGAGTCTATCGTTTGACCCAAAACATTAAAAATTCTGCCTAGAGTATCTTCGCCAACAGGAACAGATATAGGAGCAAATGTGCGTCTCACCTTCACCCCTCTTTTAAGCCCATCGGTGCTGCCCATTGCAATCGTACGCACCTCAGAATTTTCCATTATAAACATTGTCTCAAGAGTCAACTCTGAACCGTCGGGCATGGTCAAAAGCAATGCCTCAAAAATTTCTGGAACTGTCCCTTCCTCAAATCTTAAGTCCACAACAGCGCCCTGGATTCTTATAACTGATGCCTGTTGCGATTGTGTGTTTTCATTGTTTTTCATTTTTGCATTCCCTGTTGTCCATTGGCAAGATCTAAAATCTCATTTGTAATTTTTTCTTGTCTGGATCTATTATAGATATTTGTTAAGGATGCTGATATTTCGTCAGCATTATCTCTAGCATTGCTCATGGCGGCCATTCTGGCGGCCTGCTCCGAAGCGTAGGCGTTCATTAAAGCATTGTAAAATTCTACCTCAAAATAATATGGAATCATGTCGCGCAGAACCTGCGGCACAGACGGCTCCATAATATAATCTATCCCATTATCAACAAATTGTTCATCGCGTTTTATCGGCAAAATCTCCTCTACAACCGGCGTTTGAACAAGCATATTTTTAAAGCGCGTATAAACTATTGCAACTTTTGTAACATGCCCTGAAAAAACTAAAGATCTTGCAATTGCAATAAGCGGGAAAATTTTATCATGGTCTGGGAATGCGCTCCCCATAACAAAAGAATGCGCCATGTTAAACCCATATCTAATAGAGCTGTTTATACACTTTTTTCCAACTGAAATAACCACGTCTTCAGGATTCATATAACCTAAAACTTCTTTGAATAAATTCACCACCAGCCCACCGCATAAACCCTTGTCAGGCCCGATAATAAAAATCGCTTTCTTGCCGGGACGATCCGCTGTGAAACGTAAAACTATCTCGTCTTCCATTGTGTCTTTGTCCGCCAAGATCCTCTGGACAATGTCGGTCACCTTTAAAGCATACGGCTTATACCGTTCCACCGCTTGTTCAGCTCGGCGGATTTTTGAAGCCGCAATCATCTCCATTGCTTTTGCAATTTGGGAAATGCTTTGAGAGGTTCTAATTCTTTTCTTAATTGCCTGTAGATTCTGAGCCATAATTATTTTTCTCTTTGAAATTTTTTATTTCTTTGATAAGTTCTGCTTTTAAATCATCGTCAATTTTTGCCCCAGTAGAAAGTTTTCCTATGGTCTCTGGGAAAGAAGTTTTTATGAAGTCTATCATTTGAGCGGCCGCTTTTTGAATATCCAAAACTGCTATGTCGTCAAAAAGCCCCTGCGTCACCGCAAAAAGAGATAAGGCTTCTGAAACTTCATCATAGGGAGAATATTGAGGCTGCTTTAAAATTTCCGTTAAGCGTTTGCCGCGTTCAATTCTCTTTAATGTGGCCTCGTCTAAATCGCTTCCAAACTGCGTAAACGCCTGCAACTCTCTAAACTGCGAAAGCTCTAAACGAACCGGCCCCGCCAATTGTTTCATAAGTTTAGTTTGAGCGGCTCCGCCTACGCGTGAAACGGAAAGCCCCACGTTTATGGCAGGACGAATGCCCGCGTTAAATAGATCGGTTTCCAAATAGATCTGGCCGTCTGTAATTGAGATAACATTTGTTGGGATATAGGCGGACATATCATTTGCTTGAGTTTCTATTATAGGAAGGGCGGTCAAACTTCCGCCGCCTTTTTCATCAGACATTCTCACTGCTCTCTCAAGCAATCTGGAATGCAAGTAAAAAATATCGCCCGGGTAAGCCTCGCGGCCGGCGGGTCTTTTGATGAGCAAGGAAAGCTCTCTGTAAGCCCAAGCATGTTTTGTCAAGTCGTCATAGACAATCAAAACATCCTCGCCTTTATCCATAAAATATTCTCCAATTGCGCAAGCGGTAAACGGAGCGATGTATTGCATTGAAGCGGGATAGGAAGCCGTCGCCGCAACGATTATTGAATAATCCAGCGCGCCTTGTTCTTTTAATTTTGCAGTAAGGGCGGCAAGATTGGATTGTTTTTGGCCGATAGAGCAGTAAATACAAATAACTTTTTTCAAACCCAAATCTCTTTTTTTCTGATTTAACATTGTGTCGGTTGCAATGGCGGTTTTACCCGTTCCTCTGTCGCCGATGATAAGCTCGCGCTGACCGCGTCCAATGGGGGTCATTGCGTCTATAGCTTTTATGCCGGTTTTTAAAGGCGTGTCAACTGGACCTCTTTCTATGATGCCGGGCGCAATTTTTTCAACAGGGCACAAAACGGCATTGTCCTGTTTTAATTCTTTGCCGTCTACCGGTTCGCCAATCGCATTTATCACTCTGCCCAACAATCTGTCTGAAACATTAACGCCTAAAACTTTTTTAGTAGACTGAACTTTCATCCCGCTGACAATTTTTCCCGAATCCGTAAGCAAAACTATGGACACAAGATCTTCGTCTATATTTAAAACAAAACCAACCGAGGGGTCTCCTACAATTTTAACTTCTTCGTAGTAGCCGACATCGGAAAGTCCTGAGGCTTTAATAATTCCATCGCCGACAGTTTCAACAATTCCAAAATTTATCAGCTCCGGATTTATTTTTACCTCATACAACTCTTTTTCAATTTTTTGAATTATTTCTTCTGGTTTCATTATATACTCTCTCTTATGCTGCTTAATATTCTTTTTACGATCTGAGCGACGCTATAATCCAAAACAAAATCTCCATATTCTATGCGCACGCCCGCCACAACAGATTCATCATCTTTTATAAAAACGAATTTCTTTTCTGGGCTAAAAAGAGAAAAAACTTTATCTTTATCGCCCTGCGAGATTTCACCTGCATAAAAAATATTTACATTTTTATTTTTTACCGCGGTTGTTAAGAAAGCTAAAAAAATTTTAAGCTGGGATCTGTTTAGTTTAGATAGTATCCAATTTAATGTTTCATCCGTTATGCCGTCATAAGAAACAATAGATTGGGCTAATTCTTTAATTTGAGCCTTTTTCATAATTGCCCTTTGCTAATGCATCCAGAGCGCGCGATAAAATTTGCTGTTTGTCTTGAGGAGTAAAAAATTGATCAAAAACTTTAGACAATATTTTTTCTGACAGATCAACCGACATTTTACCTGCCTGCCTCGAGACATTTTCAAGCTCAACCTCCGCCCGAACATTTGCATCATTTATAATTTGCTGAGCGCGTTCTTTTGCCTGCTCTTCAGCTTTTTGTTTTTCATTGGCTATTTGAACTTTTATTACGGCCGCCAATTCGTCAGCATCTTTTTTGGCTTTGGATAAAATTTTCTTTTTTTCCTGTCCTGCATTTTCTAAAATTTCTTTTGCATTGTCTGCATCAACTAAGGATTGAGCAATTTTACGTTTTCTCTCCTCAAGCATATTTTTCAAAGGCTTGTAAAGAAATTTTGCAAGAATGCCCGCTATTATTAAGAAATTGATTATTTGAAATAGGAATAATTCTGTTTCCAAGCCGAATGTGTGAAGTATTTCCATCGTCTTTCCTTATGCGCCGAGATTTTTCTTACATAAATGCAAAAACTAAAGAATAGATTGCAATTGCTTCAGCAAAAGCCATAGCGATAAGCATGTTGACAGTAATTTTTCCAGAAGCTTCTGGATTTCTGCCGATTGCCTCAACTGCCTTTGCGCCGATAAGTCCAATGCCTATTCCCGGCCCAATGCCTCCAATTGCAATAATAAGACCGCCTGTTAATGTAAAAATCATTTTTTTCTCCTTTGTTTAATGTGCTGATTTATCCGACAAAATATGCATAAACGCCATTGTCAACATGGCAAAAACTAAAGCTTGAATTATAGCCACCATAAGTTCCAAAGCCATAAATGGAAGCGGCAAACCAATAGGAAGGAGATTATACATTTCTCCAAGCGTTCTCTCGCCCGCATAAATATTTCCTAAAAGTCTGAAGGAAAAAGATATAAATTTTGTAAGTTCATTTGCAAATTCCAAAATGCCTACAAACATAAAAATTGGGAACATTTTAAAAGATATGAATTTTTTGAGGTATTCTTTTATGCCGATATGTTTTATGGCGAGGGCGTTTGAAGCGATGATTGAAACTGTGGCAAGAGCGAGGGTAGTATTTAAATCGCTTGTGGCCGCTCTGAGAAATGGAGATTCGGAAAATCTAATGGACTCAAAACCCGGAAACTGCGCAACTAAATTTGAAATAACTATAAAAAGAAAAAAGGACATCACCCAAGGAAAAATAAAATTCGTTTTTTTCTCAGCTATTTCGCTTACAAGCCCATGGAAATAATCCACCCCCGCTTCTACAATATTTTGCAGACCCTGCGGCTTTAAAGCAATTGTCTTGTTAACGAAAATAACAATTAAAATTAAAATTAAATCTGTGATTAAAGTTGCGATTACGGTATTTGTTACAGGAAAACCCGCTACTTCAAATAAAATATCAGGCGCTATACTCATTTAAACCCTTCCTTAAAAAATTTAATGCAAGTAAAAATCCGTTTATATTCTTAAAAAACAATCGTGTGAATTTTAGCATTATTTTGAGGCAATAAGCAAGAAGCTTCTAATAAAAACTTTATTTTTAAAACAGCGCATAAAAGTTGAAAGAAAATATTTTCCATTGCGATTTTGCAAAAAGAAAAATCATCTATGCCTATTTATAAAAAGATCTTAACTTCCATTTAGATGCCGCAAAGTTTTGCCAATATCGCCGCTTCTCATCAAAGTCTCGCCAATCAAAACGGCATTGACTTTATTTGCCTGCAAAGCCTCAATATCTTCCCTAGTTTTTATTCCGCTTTCAGAAACAAAAATTTTATCCGGCGGAGCAAGTTTACGCAATGTTAATGTATTATTAAAATCCACAGAAAAATCTTTTAGATTTCTATTGTTTACGCCTATAATTTCCGCCCCCGCTTCCAAAGCTATTGCCAGTTCCTTTTCGTCATGCGCCTCCACCAAACAATCTAAATTTAAACTGTCGGCCAAATGTTTAAACTCTTTTAAACGCTCTAAACTTAAAATAGCGCATATCAATAAAATAGCGCTTGCGCCCAATATATGCGCTTGATAAATTTGATAGGGATCCACAATAAAATCTTTTCTCAAAATAGGAATGCTTACAATTTCGCTTATATCTTGCAAACACTCATTGCTTCCTAAAAAATTTTTCTCCTCTGTTAAAACAGAAATTGCGGCGGCTCCATATTTTTCATAATCTGCGGCAATTTTTTTATGATTAAAATCTGCGCAAATCAAACCCTTTGACGGCGAAGCTTTTTTTACCTCGCAAATAAATTTTATAGCTTTCCCCTCAAGCGCATTTTTAAAAAAGCCTTTGGCTCTTAGCGGCAGAGCCAAAGCTTCTTTTTTCATTTGCTCAAAACTTTTTACTTCTTTTTCTTTTTGCAAACGCAGCTTAGTTGAGTTGACAATTTTATCTAATATCATTTACTAAACTCATTTGAAACTTTTATAAATTCATTTAATTTTTCCAATGCTTTTTTAGAGTCCAAAATATCGCAAGCCATTTGAATACACTGCCTAATGGTTTTATTATTATAAAACATATACATACAAATTGCGGCGTTTAAAACTACAATATCTCTCTTTGGACCTTTGGCGCCGCTTAAGACGCTTTTTGCAATTTCTGCATTTTCATTTGGAGTTCCGCCTATCAATTCAGCCAGAGCGCAACGCTTAAATCCAAACTGTTCAGGCGTAATAAAAAAGCTATTTAATTTTTTGTCTGAGACCTCGCAAATCGTGGTGGCATCAGAGAGCGTTATTT
>JAITCX010000134.1 GCA_031282945.1 Elusimicrobiota bacterium | reverse complement strand
CACCAAATTGCTCCTCTGCAAGTTAACTGCGCATGCTCAAAAGTATTTATTTTGTAGATAAAAAACAAAAATAACAAGTATATAAATATCGCCCACAAAACAAAAAATTTCAAGAGATTTGCTTGCGCCATCACATCCGCAAAACCTACAGAATTTCTATATTCAAAAGATATCTCTACATCCTGCCCATCTATAACAGGAACTCTAAAGACCAATTCGTCTTTATCATTGCGGCCGCTTTGCTTATCAGCTAAAAATTCTCTATCGCCTATTTGTAAATTTTTAAAATCCACAAAGATAACTGAACGGCTGGGATATTTTTCATATTCTCCCGCTAACTTAACAACCAGCTCGCCGTTTCCAATTATTTTTGCCTGCAGCCTTTTTTGTTTCCACTTTCCCCCAACGTCTTTTATAAGCGCAATTGATCCTTTTTCTCCTTGCGTAGAATCAAACCACTCCGCATCATTTTCAATATTTATTTTGGCAACATCCCCTTCAAAAATCACCTTATTATTTGGATTGCCAATATTTATAGCGCTTACCACAGTTTGAGAATTGAAAACATTTTTTACATCCGTCCAAGGAACATAAGACTTAATAAAACATAAAGTTATAGCCAACCCTCCCAAGACCACAAGCAGCACTCTTTTCATTTAAAATCTCCTTTCTCTTAGCTTTTGCTAAACTCAAACTTATAAAAAGTAATTAAGATATTTCCAATTTCACGACATCTAAAAAAATAAATCACTTTAAAATGATATTTACAACACCAATCTTATTTATCATATAAAAATTTGTCAAAAATTAAAACAGACTTTTCTGTTTTGAGCTTTTAGGCGTAATTCCCAAATGCTTAAATCCCGCCTCCGTCACAACTCTCCCCCGAGGCGTTCTAGCAATGAACCCTGATTGAATCAAATATGGCTCATACACATCTGTAATTGTATCGACGTCTTCGGAAATTGCAATTGCCAAAGTTTCCACGCCGCATGGACCGCCGCCAAACTTATTTATTAAAGTTGTAAGCAAAATTCTATCCATTTTATCAAGCCCAGCATTGTCCACCTCTAAAGCCTGTAAAGCTTTTTGAGCAATTTTCTTTGTAATTATGCCCCCCTCAATTTGTGCAAAATCCCGCACCCGCCTCAAAAGTCTATTTACAATTCTAGGCGTGCCGCGAGAGCGCGCGGCTATCTCGCAAGCCGCATCCGCCATAACTTCTATATTCATTATAGAACTAGAGCGGTGCAAAATTTTTATAAGGCTGTCTAGATCGTAAAAATCTAAATGTTGGACAATTCCAAATCTGTCGCGTAGAGGGCTAGACAAAAGCCCAGCGCGAGTTGTGGCGCCAATAAGCGTGAAATGAGGCAGCGGAAGTTTTACAATTTTTGCAGCAGGCCCCCCCTGCCCAATTATCACATCCAACTTAAAATCTTCCATTGCAGGATAAATATATTCTTCAATCACATGCGGCATCCTATGAATTTCATCAATAAAGAAAATATCGCCCTCATGCAAATTGGTTAAAATTGTGGCCAAATCCGCTTTTTGTGAAAGAGCGGGTCCAGCAGTTATAACCAAATTTGTTCCCATTTCTTTTGCAATGATGTGGGAAAGCGTCGTTTTGCCAAGACCGGGCGGAGCATAAAAAAGACAATGGTCAAGCGCCTCTTTTCTAACTTTAGCCGCAGCAATAAAAATCTTGAGATTTTCTTTTAATTTTTCTTGACCGATAAAATCATCTAAGATTTGAGGTCTTAAAGAATTTTCTATTTGTTGTTCTTGAGTGAGAGGTGAGGATTGAATAATTCTGGGGGTGTCCATTTATCTTACAGCTCCTAAAAATTTCAATGATTCTTTTATAAGATTCTCTATGGTTACAACTTCTATATTTTCCAATGCTTTATTCACAGCTTCTCTAGCATTGGCTGGACTTGCGCCAAGTGATGTCAATGCCATGATAGCATCAGAAATTAAAGCATTGGAATCTTTGTCATGAGGCGATTGCGAAGGGACACCAATATTTATTTTTGCAATTTTATCTTTTAAACTATTAATAAATTTATCTGCAGTTTTTTTTGTAAAACCAAAATCTGTTTGCAAGCCTAAATGATCTTTATTTAAAATTGCCGAAACAAATCTTTCAAAAGATTTAGAAATTCTGTCTACATATTCTAATGCTTTTTTGGCGCCTGTTCCAGAAACTTCGTCTCTAATTAAGCAAAACATTTCTCTTTCTTCTTTTGTCAAAAATCCATATAAATTTATAACGCCGCCGTACATTCCAGCGACAGCTTCAACAATATAAATCTTCATATTTTTTGTATCTTGCGAAATATTGAATAGAGTAGATCTTGGACATAAAACTCTATAGCCAATTCCACCTGTTTCAATTATAATTTCTTTATTCGTCGTTTCAACAACTAAACCATTTATATAATCAATCATTTTACCTCAAAGTTAATAATTTTTTAATCAATCATTGCATATAATACAGTTTCCTCAATCATATCTGTATGGTGATTTAAATACAACTTATATTCGGGAACTAACTCTTTTAAATAAGCTGGAATACGAATAAAATCCTCATCTTTATGATAAATACAAACAGCAATACGTGGCTTGAATTTTTTTATCGTTTCTTTTGCGCCTTGCAAACATTCATATTCAGCGCCTTCTATATCTAATTTTATAAAATCAACTCTAGGTAAATTGTTTTGTGAAACAAAATCATCTATAGAAATAGTTTCAATTTTTGAGGCATATGAACTTTCAATATTTTGCGGTTTATCTGGAACACATTTTGCAGCGCCGCTTCCGTCTCCTTGCAAATCGTAAGAGAAAAATAATTCTTCATTGGAATTTTTCCATAGGGCTTTCTGCACAATTTCAATTCTTCTAGTAAGTTCAGGATTTAATGCCAAATTTTTATTGAAAATTTCAAGGTTTACACCAACAAATTCAAAAGAAAAAACCTTTCCTTTTTCGCCCGCTTTATTTGCAAATTCCAAAGCCGTATCTCCAAAACATCCTCCGCCGTCTATGATAATATCGCCTTCTCTAATATCAAAATTTACATTACCTTGATGATATTCATATTGCGTTTCATCTCTGTTTTCCCATGCGCTCATCGGCGTTGTCCAATACCGTAAAGCGCCATTAATACCCCCCCCCCCCCGTCAAAACTATAGCAATACAAAACATCTTTCCCAAGCGGCATGCTTTCTTTTTTATTTTTATAAACTGGAAATTGCGCAGACATTTTTTTGCGAATATCCTCTAGCGCTTGCCAAACATAAATTGATCTATATTTTATTACTCTGCACAACATGTCTTTTGAAAAATCATCAGACAAAAGAGAAAGCGTTTTTGCAATACCGAGCAAATCAAGATTTATAATTTTTCCTTTTGCCTCATCCAACCAAAACTCAAATTTTGAAAGTCTTTCTTTACAAGCTTCATTCTCATGTTTCATTTTTTTTATCTCTTTATTGCGTCTCAAAAAATCTATAGCATTTTGCAAAAATGCAATTTTCATATTTTCTCCCTTTTTACAATTTTATTATTAAGCATAAAATTATTTTATAAAATTTACAATCAATATTATTGCCATTATTAATATTATAAAAAATCCGATTGCAAAAATTTGATAACGTTTTCTATATTTCTTTAACTTACTATTCAAATCTTGCGTTTTTTCAAAAGATTTTTCCTTTAAAAGATTTACATAGTCAATACAATATTTTGCAGGCAAATACTCTATTTCTTTCAAGCCTTGTTTTATCAACTCTTGCGCTTTATTTTCTTTAACATATAAAACTAAATTTTGTTTTATCGGCCAACTCGCATAAGGCGCATTCCACAAACTATCCCTGAAAATATCAAAACAGACAAACCCTTCTTGTCTAAATAAATAATTATAATAAGACGGTTCTTTTTGCTCCGCTTGCTCTATATAAAGCGGCGCATCGGAGCCAAAAATAATTACATCGGAAATCTCACAAAGCAAATGAATACGTTTTTTTATTTCTGACTCTTCAAGTTCAAAATACTCAGGCAATCTTATTACTAAATCAAAATGCTTATTGGATAGATCCTCAATATTGCAAAGTTTAACATTTTCTTTCTGTGCAAAATCGGCATTTAGCGTATACAAAACTGGCGCGGTGTTATTTATTGCAAAATCTGCTACCTTAAACGCATTCAACCATGCTAAACTTTTACAATTGACATCTAAAATACTTTTAAAATCTATAAAATATTTCTTTAAAATTTCAAAAACTTTGCGAGCTGTTAAAAAATTATAATCATAAAAAGAATTATGAGATGGAGCATCCAAATATTTATTTGCAAAAACCTCAAAACTACTATCCTTCAATGCTTCAATATATGCATCAAAATTCGAATTCAACAAGGCTTTAAAAACAGGCTCAGGCAGAATATCATTAAATGTTCTTATATACTTACATCTTTTAAATTGAGCAGAAAGTTCACAAAAAAAGTTATATTGTTCTTGTTGTTCCATATAAAATAATACAAAAGACATATTCAAAAACAT
>JAITCX010000008.1 GCA_031282945.1 Elusimicrobiota bacterium | reverse complement strand
GTTTCTAAAATATAATTTAAATCGTCTTGCAGGGATTTCAATGTGCGCTGAGATAAGGCCTGCGCAAAAGGTTTTTCCAATTTCCATAACATGTTGGCAGGCAATAATTGCTTAAACGATTCCCCTTTCTGCGCTTGTAAACTTTTGCCAATAAGAAGTTTCTTAATTGCAGAAGTAATTGCCGCCAAAATCACAGTCGGTTCTTGACCTTGACTTAAAAGCCTCTCTAAAACAAGAAAAGATTCTTTTTTATTTTTAGCGTAAATAAATTCCGTTAAAGCGTAAATATTGGCTTCTTTCGTTTGCCCGCCTGCATAAATAATATCTCCAACATTGACGCTTTTTTTGTCTTTGCAAAACAATAATAATTTGTCTATTTCATTTATAATGTTGGCAAGATCTAAACCGTTTTCGTCTATCAATTTTGACGGCGCATCATAGTCAATTTCTTTGCCCGCGCTTTTAAACCTAGCCCTAATAAAAGCCTCTATCTCCCTCTCATATAGCTTGGCGCAAGAGACGCTCATACAATATTTTGAACTTGATAAAACTCTTAAAAGTTCTTTTCTTGCCGCAATCTCTTTTTTGTTTTTTAAAGACTGCCTATATATCAAAACTAAACAATTTATATCCGCTGGATTTTCTAAATAATCTATAAAAATTTGCGCATCTCTTTTATCTATATCGCATAAATCTTTCACTATCACTAAACGCCTGTCCCCCAAAAATGCCGGCGTCTGCAATGCATCTAAAATTTGAGCCGCAGGCGTTTGAACGCAATAAAAAACTTCCCTGCTCAACTCATCCGTCTTAATAACTTCTTCAATTTTTTTAAGACAATTATCAATCAAAAAATTTTCATCCCCAGCAAGCAAAATAATGCCGCTTAGCTTTTTTGCCTTCACTAGAGATTCAAATTCGCTTACCTTTATATACGCCATTTAATCTCTCTGGCTTTGCGCTTTAACAATATTTCTAACTATATTTCTGGAAAGCTTTTCCCAAGCGACTTGCCGCATTTCATTTTCAATCGCCAAACCTTGAGCTAAATCAGGATCGTTTCTGTAAATTTGCAAAGCGCTCATTTGCGTATCCTCCCAAATTTCTTGATTGTCTTTTGCATCCACGAGGAAAACAGAAACTCTCACCTCAAGTTTGTATTGTTCCACATTCATATTTTTATCATAAGTCAAAGGCTCTAAAACATAAGATAAAATAGATATCCTCACAACCTCATCTGCCTCATCTCTATTGTTTACAAAAAGCAAACGGCCGTCGGCATCTATGTCCGCCGCTAAAGCATTCATCAGCTCAATGCTAAGCCCATACTTATTTGTATTGTTTGCTATCGCCTCAATATAAATTTTAACTTGCTCAATATCTTCCGCTACAGGATCATTTACGCGCAAAGCGCTGCAAGCTCCCAAAAACATAATCAATCCCGCAATTAAAATAATAGCCTTTTTCATTACCTTTCACCTAATAACTAAAGTCACAATTTTATTTTCTATGTAAATAAATTTTATTATTTCTTTACCTTCAATATAACTTTGTATTCTTTCATTTTCCAATGCCAATTTTTTCACTTCCTCATGACCCGCGCCTTGCGGAATTAAAATTTTCCCTCTCACCTTTGCATTTATCTGCACCGGGATTTCCACTATTTTGTCCTTTATCATTTTCTCGTCAAATTCAGGCCAAGCGCCTTTAGAAATAAAACCTTCATAACCTAAATTTTTCCAAACCTGCTCGCATAAATGCGGACTAAAAGGCGCCATTAAAAGCAAAACATTTTTATAAACTTCTTTTGAAACCCCGCCGTCTCTTACATGAAATTTATAACTATATAATGCATTTACAAGTTCCATAATACTTGAAATAGCAGTATTAAATTGCAATTTTGTTTCTATATCAGCGCTAACTTTTTTTATCGTTTTATGCATTAAACGCAATAAATTTTCTTTTTGAAAATCTACCTCTTTTTGATCCGCCTTAACATCGCTTAGAGTATCTATAACTTCAACCAAACGCCACACCCTGTTTAAAAACCGCCAACTGCCTTCCACCCCGTCAGCAGACCATTCAAGTTGTTTTTGAGGGGGAGCCGCAAATAAAATAAAAAGTCTTGCGGTATCGGCGCCGTATTTTGAAATTATCTCGTCTGGACTTACAATATTTCCTCTTGACTTGCTCATCGCAACCCCGCCCAATGTCACCATACCTTGCGTCAATAAATTTATGAAAGGTTCATCATTTTTTACAAGCTTTAAATCATGCAAAAATTTATACCAAAACCGAGAATAAATTAAATGCATGCAGGCATGCTCTATGCCGCCAATATATTGGTCTACCGACATCCAAAAATTTGCCGCAGATTTTTTAAACGGCTCTTTGTCATTATGCGCATCAGTATAACGTAAAAAATACCAAGACGAATCTACAAATGTGTCCATCGTGTCCGTTTCCCTTTTTGCAGGCGCGCCGCATTTCGGGCATTTCGTATTTACAAAAGCGCTGTTCTTTTTTAATGGGGATTCTCCCTCGCCTGTAAACTCAACATCCTCAGGCAAAACTATCGGCAAATCCTCTAAGTTTACGGGCAGAGTCCCGCATTTTTTGCAATGCACCATTGGAATTGGCGTGCCCCAATATCTCTGCCTAGAAATAAGCCAATCCCTAAACTTATAATTTATTGTCCGCTTTCCAAACCCCTCTTTTTCTATCCATCTAATAACTTCTTTAATGCCCTCATCAGTTGCCAAACCATTAAACTGATTGGAATTTACAAGCTTTCCATCCCCCTCAAAAGCGGCTTCCGCCACAGAGGAGTTTTCGCCTTTTATAACTTCAATTATCGGCGCATTAAAAGCCTTTGCAAAATCCCAATCTCTTTGATCATGACCCGGCACCGCCATAATCGCTCCGGTCCCATAATCTGTTAAAACATAATCAGCCGCAAAAATTGGAATCTCTTTAGAATTTGCAGGATTTATAGCGCTTAACCCTTCAATTTTCACGCCTGTTTTTTCTTTTGCCTGCGACCTTTCTATATTCGTTTTTGAAGCGGCTTTTTTTATATATTTTTCAAGTTCATCAAAATTTTTAATTTCATTTTTAAATTTTTTTATTATCGGATGTTCAGGCGCGACAACCATAAAAGTTACGCCAAAAAGCGTGTCGGGACGCGTTGTAAAAATTTTTAACGCATCTTTTTTCCCTCCCCCCGCAACAACTTCAAAATCCACTTCAGCGCCGACCGATTTTCCTATCCAATTTTTTTGCATAGAAATAACTTGCGGAGGCCACTTCCCTTCCAATTCCTTCAACCCATCTAAAAGTTTATCAGAATAATCTGTAATTTTTATAAACCATTGTTCCAATTCTTTATGTTGGGTGGGATTTTTGCAGCGCCAGCAAACGCCTTCGGAGACTTGTTCATTTGCCAAAACTGTTTGGCAGGTTGGACACCAATTCACATTTGCTTTTTTTCTAAACACTAAACCTTGTTCCCACATTTTTATAAAAAACCATTGATTCCATTTATAATAATGCGGATCGCTTGTTGCAATTTCTCTTTCCCAATCATATGCAAACCCTAAAGATTTTAACTGGGCGCGCATTTGCGCAATATTTTGTTTAGTCCATTTTGCAGGATGAATTTTATTTTTTATGGCGGCGTTTTCAGCGGGCATTCCAAAAGAATCCCAGCCCATTGGATGCAAAACATTTCTGCCTTTCATTATGTAATAACGGGTCAGCACATCGCCTAAACTATAATTTCTCACATGCCCCATATGCAAAACGCCCGAAGGATAAGGCAGCATTTCAAGGCAGTAAAACTTCTCGCATTTATCATTTTGGGTAGCTCTAAAAACTTTTTTATCTTCCCATTCTTTTTGCCAATAAGCCTCAATTTCTTTAAAATTATAATCCATTGTTTACCTCTTTTTCTCTTAAGTTTTCAAAAGCAAGAAATGCTCTAAATTTCCCCTTGCGCCCTTTAACCCAGAATCCGC
>JAITCX010000230.1 GCA_031282945.1 Elusimicrobiota bacterium | reverse complement strand
GGAAACTGGAAGTTTCCTTTGCCCTCACCCAGGCGGGCGTGACAGAACAGACTGCTGTCTGTCACGTCAAGAGTAGAGTCGGCGCGGGGGCGAAAAAAATTTTCGCATGGCGCGTGGCTAAAAAATAAAAAATGAGCGCAAAAAAAATATAAAGAAATAAGTTGAAATAGCGTCAATTTTCTGTTTCTTTTTTGTAGAAAAGGGAAGCAAGCTGCAAGTGTTGTTAAGTTTTGTCTCTTTTTTTAAAAAGAGAATTAAGTTGCAAATGTCGTTAGTTTTTCTGTTTCTCTTTTGCAAAAAGAGAAAAAATTTTCTCTCTTTTTTTTCAAAAAGAGAAAGGAGCCATTATGATAAATATTGCAAGTCCGATCTTAGGCAAAAAAGAAAAAGATATTTTGTTAGAAGTGATAGATTCAAATATTATTGCAAGCGGCAAATACGTAGAGGACTTTGAAAAAAAGTTTATCGCTTATTGCGGTGCAAAATTCGCCGTTGCAAATGCCAACGGCACTGCGGCGCTCCACACCGCTTTGCTTGCAAGCGGCATTGCGCCCGCCGACAAAGTTGCGACCACGCCTTTTACTTTTATCGCCACTGCAAATTCAATTTTATATGCGGGCGCCAAACCTGTTTTTGTGGATATAAATCCCGACACATTTAATATAGACGTCCAAGCTTTAGAGGAAACTCTAAAGAGGGAAAAGAACATTAAAGCGGTGATAGTTGTGCATTTATATGGTTTGATGTGCGATATGGATGCGATTTTAGCTTTACAAAAAAAGTATAAGTTTAAACTTATTGAAGATTGCGCCCAAGCGCATGGGGCGGAGTTTAAAGGCAAAAAAGCTGGGACTTTTGGACAGGCGGCGGCATTTTCTTTTTATGCAACAAAAAATATGACCACAGGCGAAGGCGGCATGACATTGCTTGAAAATGAAAAAGCCGATAAGCTTGCTAGACAGATAATAAATCATGGGCGTTCGGCTCATAGCACATTTACTATCGTAGGATTTAATTATCGTTTGACGAATTTGCAGGCGGCTCTTGGAATTGTGCAGCTTGAAAGGCTTGAGGAGTGGACTAAAAAGAGAATTGAAAATGCAAAAAAATATGACGAGGCTTTTAGCGGTTTTGCAAAAGTTATTACGCCTAAAACATGCGAAAATTTTAGGCATGTTTATCATTTATATACATTAAAAATTGAGCCGAAATTTAGGACTAAAATGTTGGAACATTTAAAGAAAAATGAAATTGGCTGTGGAATTTATTATGACACGGTTTTATATAAACAGCCTGTCTATAAAAAAATGGGATATGTTGGGGGTCAATGCCCAGTAGCTGAAAAAATTGTCAAGGAAGTTTTTTCAATTCCTGTGGGACCAAAACTTACGCAAGAGGATACGGATAAAATCATCAAGACGATAAAAAATTTTTAGGCGGTCAAAATGGATATTGTTAAAGCGGCGGTAATAGGCGTTGGATCTTTAGGGCAGCATCATGCCAGAATTTTGGCGGCTCATCCAAAAGCTGATTTGCTTTTTGTTTCAGACTTGGATGAAAAAAGAGGCATGAAAATTGCCAAGGCAAATAATGCGGTTTTTGTAAAAGATTTCAGGGAAATTATTCCAGAAATTCAAGCGGCGGTGGTATCCGTTCCCACAGAATTTCACTATGATGTAGCTAAACCTCTTTTAGAGGCGGGCATTCATTGTTTGGTTGAAAAACCTTTTACTTTGACTTTAGAACAGGCGCAAGAGTTGATAGAAATTGCCAAAGAAAAAAATTTAGTTTTGCAAGTTGGGCATGTGGAGAGATTTAACCCAGCGGTTATTGCGGCGCAGCCTTTTATAAACAATCCGCGTTTTGTTGAGGTAAACAGGCTTGGACCTTATGATGCGCGCACATCGCATATAGGAGTTGTTTTGGATTTAATGATTCATGATATAGATATTTTGTTTTCGCTTATAAAAGACAAAGTGGTTTCTTATGAGGCTTATGGGGCAAAAATTTTATCCAAAACAGAGGACATTGCAAAGGTGAGGCTTAAATATGCAAACGGTTGCGTGGCGGATGTGAGCGCAAGCAGGGTGTCTATGGAGAAATATAGAAGGATAAGAATATTCCAGCCCGATTCTTATGTTTCAATTGACTATGCAGGCAAAAATTTAAAAATTTATAGAAAAAAAGAAGGAAGGGATGAGATTAAATCTTTTTTGGATATAGATATTATCAAACCCAAACTTGCAAATGTAGAACCGCTTTTTTATGAATTGGACAATTTTTTAAATAGCGTTATTTTAGGCAAAAAACCTTTAGTTTCAGGCGAGCAAGGCCGCGATGCTGTGGAATTGGCTTTGGACATTTTAAAGAACATGGCATTTTGATGAAAATTTTTATTTGCGCAGGCGATCTCTCAGGCGATCAACATTCAGCGGCTTTGATTTCCGCTATAAAACAATTGCGGCAAGACGCTTTTGTTTTTGCAGTGGGTGGAGATAAACTTAAAGCGGTAAGCGATGTTTTTTTAGATGATATTGTAAATTTAAACGCTTTTGGGTTTTTGCCTATAAAGCAAATTTTTGCGCTTAGAAAAACTTTTATAAAAATAAAAGAGTGTTTTATAAAAGAGAAACCTGACAAAATAATTTTAACGGATTATTATGGGTTTAACATTAAAGTTGCCAAGTTGGCAAAAAGTTTAAGTATTCCAGTTTATTATTTTATCAGTCCGCAAATTTGGGCGTCTAGAAAAGCGCGCATAAAAATTTTAAAAAAGTATATAAAAAAAATGCTAGTGATTTTTCCATTTGAGCAAAAGATTTATACGGATGCGGGGGTAGACGCCTATTTTATTGGAAATCCTTTGTTGGATAAAGTTACGCAAAAAGAAAATTTTGATTTGCCTGCTTGTCCTGTTATTGGACTTTTTTGCGGCAGCCGAAAGGATACAATAAAAAGGCATTTGCCGGTAATTCTTAAAACTGTGGAAATTATTAAACAAAATATCAATGCGCGTTTTATAATGTTTAGCAAAGACGAAAGCATAAAAGATCGTTTGCCGAGTTTTATAGAATTTGATGCAGCGGATGATTTTAATTTGAGAAAAATTGTAAATATTGCAATTTCCCCGTCGGGAACAGTTAGTTTAGAAAATGCTTTAATGGCAATTCCTGCGGCTATAATGTATAAGTTGTCGTATATAAATTATTTTATTATTCGGTCATTGATTGAGGTGAATTATATTACCATTTCAAATATTATTTTTGACAGACCTTTTTATCCTGAGTTTATCCAGTATAATGCAAAACCTCAAAAAATTGCCGACTATATTTTATGGCAGCTAGAACCGCAGAACTA
>JAITCX010000246.1 GCA_031282945.1 Elusimicrobiota bacterium | reverse complement strand
CGAAAAAAATTTTCGCATGGCGCGTGGCTAAAAAATAAAAAATGAGCGCAAAAAAAATATAAAGAGTTTGATAAAGAGAAAGGAAGTTATGAACTTTCAATGAGAAAGAAATGAATTTTCAAAAAGGGGCTTTAAGCGCTTGCGCCTAATAAAAAGGAAGCGCAAAAAAATAAAAAGAAATAAGTTTAAATAGCGTTAATTTTCTGTTTCTCTTTTATAGAAAAGAGAAGCAAGGTGCATGTGTTGTTAGATGTTTTTGTTAGACAAAGAATTTTCTGTTTCTCTTTTCCAAAGAGAGAATTAATCTTTAAGTGTCGTTAGTTTTTCTGTTTCTCTTTTTTCAAAAAGAGAAAAATGTCTTTGTTTTCTGTTTCTCTTTTTCCAAAAAGAGAAATAATTTCCAACTCTTTTTTACAAAAGAGTTCCGTTAGGAGTTTAAGTAATTGATGAAAAAAAACATTTTTGCCTGCATTGTTTTGTCTATATTTTTCGCTTGCAATGCAAGCTTTGCCGCTCAAATTAGTTGGACAGAAATTTCTCAACTAACGCTTAAAACAAATCCAAATATAAAAATTGCTGAAAATGAATTAAAGATTGCTAAGGCCAATTATTTAAAATCCTTCTCTCAATTTCTGCCTGATATTTCCGTCACTGCGGCTGTTGGAGACAGCGCCAGCGGGCAGGGAGGCAATTTTACAGATACGGCTGAACCAAACTATAGTTATGGCGCCAATGCAAGTCTTAGCATTTTAAGTTTAGGCCAAATAAAAGAAAATTCCGCCAGAGCCGCTCTTGCGCAAAGCGCTTTTGACAGAACAGTCTCGGATACGCTTTATAAAGTTGCGCAAGAATATTTAAATTTAGTGTGGGGCTATGAAAGAATTGAATTGATTTCGCAAATTATAAATAAACAGACGCAAAACACAGATATGGTCAGGCTTAAATATAATGTAGGCGGGGTGGATTTAGGAAGTTTGCGCAGGGTTGAGGCGGACTTAGAAACTTCAAAATTCCAATTGCGCCAAGCAAAAAGGTATTTGCAAACTGTTTGGCAGGCTTTGCAGGCAAACATCGGCCAATCTTTAGACGATGAAATTTCTAAGCCTGTAGAAACTCTTGAAAGT
This sequence comes from Elusimicrobiota bacterium, assembly GCA_031282945.1. Classification (GTDB taxonomy): domain Bacteria; phylum Elusimicrobiota; class Endomicrobiia; order Endomicrobiales; family Endomicrobiaceae; genus JAITCX01. The sequence continues at coordinate 8,658 of JAITCX010000246.1, read as the reverse complement.
TTGAGTAAAAATATTGTAATAGCGCCCAATCCAGATTTTGCCGCAACAATAAAAACTACTCCCGAATTTTTGCAAGCGCAAAGCAATATAGACATTGCAAAAGCTCAAAAAGTCAGCGCTTGGGAAAACTTTTTTATGCGTTTAAATTTATCTGCAAGTTATAATCAAAATCATGGCGATAAATATTTTAATAGCGATTATTTAAATTCTTGGAATGCGCAAATTTCAATTTCATATCCGCTATTTTCAGGCGGGAAAGATTTAATAGGCTTAAAAAATGCCGGTAAAATTTATCAAAATGCGCAATATAATTTTAGTATTACTCAAAGTTCTCTCAAGGCCAAAGCGGTTGCGCAATATAATAGTTTATTGGATGCGGTAGAAAATTTGAGTATTAGAAAAATATATTTAGAAGCTTTGGCTTTGCAAGCTGAAATAACGCAGAGAAAATATATAAACGGTTTGTCTTCGTATCAAGATTGGTATTCTATAGAAAATAGTTATATTAGCGCGCAGAGCCAATTTTTACAAGAACAGCTCCAAGCGGTTTTGGCGCAAATAGAGTGGCTAAACTTTTTAGGAAAACAGGTTTCTATATAGGATGAAAAAAATGAAAAAGAAAATATTTATTGCAATTCCAATTATCGCCGTCATAGTTATTTTATTTTTTGTGTTTAGAAAAACGGCGCCAAAAATTGTTGTGCAAACGCAAATTTCAAAACAGAATATCAGTTTAGGATTTAGGTTGGCGGGCGAGGTTAGCGCAAGAAATAGAATAGAAATTAAATCCCAATTTAGCGGCCGCATAGAGAGCATTGAGGTTGAGGAAGGCCAACGCGTTACTAAAGGGCAAACGCTTGTTTTGATGAGTTCAAGCGAGCGCGCCGCCATGTTGGATGCGGCGCGTTCTACAAGCCAAAAAGATTATGAACGTTGGCAGGCAATTTATAGAGAAACGCCGATAGTCGCTCCGATGAACGGTTTTATAATTTTACGCGATAAAGAACCGGGTCAAACTGTGAGCGCAAGCGATGTGATTTTGGCTATGGCGGATGATTTAGTTGTAAACGCAAATGTGGATGAAACCGATTTAAAATATATTTCGCTTTTGCAGAGAGTGCAAATGTATTTGGACGCTTATCCCGACCAAAGTTTTGAGGGAATTATTGAGCATATCGCCTATGAAGCTACAGTTGTAAGCAATGTAACTGTTTATGTCATACGGATAAAACCAATAAATCCGCCTCAAGTTTTTCGTTCAGGCATGACAGCCACAATTAACATTATTATAGATGAGAGAAAAGACGTTTGGGCGATCGGCGTGGAATATGTTTTGCAGATAAATGGGAAAAATTTTGTAACAGTTTTAAAAAATACTAATAAAAAAAATGAGCGCCAAACTGACGCTCCCGAGGGGAAACAGGCGCATAATCGTTCTAAAGCCTTGCCCAAAAATTTTGAGTTGAGGGAAGTTGAACTAGGACTTTCGGATGGACGTTTTGTTGAGGTTGTCTCTGGGTTAAATGAGGACGATACAATTGTGGTTTTGGCAAATCCCGCCCAAATGCAGAAAAATAGACAAGCGCCGTCTCCTATGAGAATGCGATGAGAGAAAATATAATAGAGCTAAAAAATGTAAAAAAGACATACTATTTAGGCGAGGTAAATGTTTCCGTTTTGCATGGCATAGATTTAGAAATCGCCCAAGGCGAGTTTGTGATGATAATGGGAAATTCAGGCAGCGGAAAATCTACGCTTTTAAACATTTTGGGATTATTGGATAAAGCTACAAGCGGATATTTTAAACTTGCGGGCATAGATGTTTCAACTTTTAAAGATGACGAGCTAAGCGCTTTGCGCAATCATTATTTGGGATTTGTATTTCAACAGTTTCATCTTTTGCCAAAACTTTCAAGTTTAGAAAATGTCGCTTTGCCGACTATATATTCAGATATAAAAAATTTACATTCTAATTCTTTAGCTAAAACCTTGCTTGATAAAGTGGGTCTTAGCGACAGGGCAAATCACAAACCCAATCAAATGTCGGGCGGCCAACAACAGCGTGTTGCAATTGCCAGAGCTTTAATAAACAATCCAATTGTGGTTTTTGCAGATGAGCCGACTGGAAATCTAGACACAAAATCCTCTCAAGAAATCATGCAAATCTTGAAACAGTTAAATGATTCGGGCATCACCATAATTATGGTTACGCATGAACCTGAGCTAAAAAAATACGCTTCAAGAATAATTACATTGCGCGACGGCTTAATAGTTAATGATGAAAAAAATACGCAAAAAGTTATAGAAAATTCAGATCTAAAATATAAAAAATTTAAAAAGCATGCTTTTTCTTTACTGCGGTTTAAGGATTATTGTCTTGAGGCGGGACGCTCTTTAATTGCAAACAAAATGCGATCGGCGCTTTCGATTCTTGGGGTGATGATCGGCGTGGCGAGTTTAATTGCAATGTAGGCTGTTGGGCGGGGCGCGCAACAGGACATTCAAGACAGGGTTGCAAATTTAGGGTCGCGTCTATTGATGATCAGTCCCGGCCAGCCGCAGAGGGGCGGAATCTCCTCTGAAACAGGGGCGCGTTTGCGTTTTAGCCCAGAAGATATTGAGGACTTAAAAGAAAATGTAGCGGGGATAGAATACGCTTCAGGAAACATTTCGGGCAGGGTGCAAATTGTAGCCCATGGCAAAAATTATAATACGCGGCTTGAAGGCGTTTCGCCGGACTATGAAAAAATGCGAAACATTGTTCCCATTTTTGGCAGATTTTTTACCAAAGAAGAAGACTCTGAACGCAAGCGCGTGGCATTGCTTGGACTGACGGTAGTTGAGAAAATTTTTGGCAGTAAAGATTATAATCCCGTTGGGGAATTTATTCGGGTTGGCTGGGTGGACTTTCAGGTGATAGGGGTGCTGCCGCAAAAAGGGTATAGCGGTTGGCGCGACGAGGATGACAAAGTTACAACGCCTTTGCAGACGACTCTTGGTCGATTGGTTGGCGAGCCATATTTCAACACGATAGAAGCTCAGGTGAGGGCGGACGCCTCTATGGAGAGGGTGTCGGAGCTGATAGTGCGGCGTTTGCTTTTTACGCATAGGTTTTTGCCGACTCAAACTGATGCGGTCAGCGTGCGCAACATGGCTGAAATTCAGGAGACGATGCAAGAGATGAGCAAGGCATTTTCTATGCTGTTGGGTTCCATTGCTTTTATAAGTTTATTGGTTGGCGGGATTGGAATAATGAATATAATGTTTGTATCGGTTTCTGAGCGCACCAAAGAAATTGGTTTGCGCAAAGCTATCGGCGCAAACAATTCTGACATTTTATTTCAGTTTGTAATTGAATCTGTTTTTATTTGTTGTGCGGGCGGGATAATTGGAATTTTGTTTGGACTTTTGGCATGCGTTGTGGTGGCAAAATTTACGGGCTGGGCGACTTCAATTTCGTATTTTAGCATTGCGCTGGCATTTTGTTTTTCTGTTTTGATTGGGCTGATTTTTGGGGTGTGGCCTGCTAGGAAAGCGTCATTGTTGAATCCAATTGAAGCGCTTAGGAGAGACTAAGGCAGGGCATGTTTCTCTTTTTGAAAAAAGAGAAACAGAAAAACTAACGGCTCTTTACTCTTTTATAAAAAAGAGTTTTAAATTATTTCTTTTCCAAAAGAAACAAAATTCATTAACGACACTTAAAGTTTAATTTTCTCTTAGAGAAAGACATAAAAATTTTTCTCTTTAGCTTGTTTCTTTATATTTTTTTTGCGCTCCCTTTTTATTTTTTAGCCACGCGCCATGCGAAAATTTTTTTCGCCCCCGCGCCGACTCTACTCTTGACGTGACAGACAACAGTCTGTTCTGTCACGCCCGCGTGGGTGAGGACAAAGGAAACTTCCAGTTTCCCTTGCCCTCTTGGCGAAAAAAATTTCTCGCATAGACAGGCGCTTTGCCGCTTTCGCTAGGCTAAAAAATAAAAAGAGCGCCCCAGAAAGTACGACACGACAAAAACAACGACCAACGACAAAACAAAAATAAGAAAGAAAAAATTTCTCGTAAAGCAAGCGCTTACGCTCCGCTACGCCGCAAAACCAAAAGAGCGCGGAGAAAGTACGACACAGCAATGACACGACAATAGCAACGGCAAACAACATAAAAAAATTTCTCGTAAAGACCAAGCGCTTTGCCGCTTTCGCTAGGCTAAAAAACTGGGTATCGCCAGAAACCTATAATGCCAATATTTGCCGCAGATTTTGCGAGATTTAAAGGAAAGAAAATGCAGAACGTCCTCGTAGATGGACGGACAAATTTTCGCAACGCTTGAATTCCGCAAAAGATGCCGCAAAGATTGGCGTTAGGGTTTCTGGTGACACCAAAGCAAAGAGCGCCCGAGAAAGTACGACACGGCAAAAACAAAACAAATGACACAACAAAAAAATAAAAAAATCTCTCGCATGCAACGCTACTCTGCTACACCGCAAAACCAAAAGAACGCGGGCAATAGCACGACACAGCAAAGATAACTGCAACAACAAAACAAAAAGCAATTCTTTTTTAAAAGAATAGTAGAATTTTATAGCCCCCCCCCCGCAGCCGTTAGTAACAATTCGTTTCTCAAAAATTATTTTTTAAAACTATTTAACTTTATTTTTAATTCTCAACTTCCTTAGCTTCTCCTGAACCCCACACTCTATTTTTCACTGCTAGGTCTAGGACTTATTTTCGCCCGCTTATCCCCTCACAACAACTCCCATCCCAAAATTATTTTTTGAAACTATTAAATTTTATTTTTAAACCTCAACTTTTTTTGGCTTCTCCTAAATCTATAATTCTTTGACCCACCGCGAAATCTGGGGCTTGCAAGCGCCCGCTTAAAGCGGGCGCTTGCCTTTTAAAAACTCGCTCCCTCACCTTTAATTTCTTTGCGCAAACCAAAAATAACTTTTGAAATCAAAATAAAACTTTGCGCCGTTAGCCAGCGAGTTTTTAAAAGGGCGGGCGGCGGAGCCGCCCGCCAAGCCCCTCAAGTTTGCGCTAAACTCCACACTATACATTTTAAAACAATAAAATCCGCTTCTACTTTTTCTTTTTAGCCCCAATCCAATAGCTAGCGCAGCACATAGAATATTTCGGTTCAAACTTTCCGTCCACTAAACTCAATCCTATTTTTTCTATCGGCAAAACTTGCGCAAGCTCCCCATATAAACTCGGATCAACTTCCGCATCATGCAAACACTGGCAATCCTCATCCTCCGCCTGCGCCGCAATTAACCTGCACACAAAATTTTTAGCTTGATTTAAAGCGCCCGCCGCAATGCTTGAAACAATTTGCGCGCTATACTCGCCAAAACGCTGTTTGTCTTTTAAAAATTCTTGCTCTATCGCATCGCCGATAGTTAAAAAAAAGAAACTCCGCGCAATCCACTTTGCGGGAGTTTCCTTTTCATCAGGCTCTTTTGAGAGCGTTAAAAAACCTTTGGAAAAAACATCATAAATAACGCTCGGATAAATAAAATCTATATAATGTTTTATAGCTTTGTTGACAGTAAATTCAAAATTTTCAGGATATTGCGTTTTGGCATCTAACCGTTTTATTAAACGCGTTATCTCCTTTGGAGTAAGATGAATTTTGAAGTTTTTTACTTTTCTCATTTTTTGCTTTTAACATTTACCTTTGCTAATGCCGCCCGCTTTTTCCTAGAAATTTCCCAATCATACACTAAAGGCATACATATAAAAACAGAGGAGTAAACCCCCAATACCGTGCCGATTAACATAATATAGGCAAATGTGTGAATCACCTCTCCGCCTAAAAAGAAAAGACAAGACGCCACAATAAAAACCGTTGTGGAAGTTATAACCGTCCTAAATAAAACTGCATTTATGCTTTTATTTATTATTGTTGCAAGATCCTCTTTTAAGTTTAATCTTAAATTCTCCCTCACCCTGTCAAATAAAACTATAGTGTCGTTTATGGAGTAACCCGCAATCGTCAAAAGAGCCGCAATAACAGTTATGTCTACTTCTTTATTTGTCAGCACAATAAATCCAAAAGATAATACCACATCATTTATAACGCCGATAATCGCGGCAACTCCCCATAACCCAGATTTAAACCGAATCGCCACATAAATTATTATGCCTAAAAATGCAAGAAAAAATGCGCTTAAAGCTTGCTTGGTAATATACTGACCCACCGCAGGCCCCACAAACTCCATTTTTTCTATCGTCATTTGATTGCCCGGGAAAAATGTCCTTGCCGCATTTTCTACAGCGTCAACAAATTCTTGCTGACTGGCCATATCTTGTTTGGCTTTTATAATAAATAAATCTTCAGAACTCTGCAATTCAGGCGAGGAAATTCCACTCTTCTCTAAAGCCTCCCTCAAATCCTGCATTTGAATAGGCTGGCTAAAAGAAACCTGCATCATTATTCCGCCCGTAAAATCTATCCCGTAATTTGGACCGCCCCTATAAATATAAACCGCTACAAACGCGAAAAATAAAATTATCGGTATCATAAAAAATTTTCGTCTTGGGCCTACAAAATCAATATTTAAGTTCTTTATCAATTTCACTCTAATCCTCCAGTTATAAACTCAATTTTGCCATCAAGCTTTCTTTAAACAAGAAATCATAAATCATCTTGGTAACAACAATTGAGGTAAACATGCTAATTATAAGACCCACAGAAAGCGTTACCGCAAAACCTTTTATTGGACCTGTGCCAAACTGAAAAAGAAAAACGGCTGCGATAAGGGTTGTAATGTTGGAGTCAAAAATTGTCCAAAAAACTTTTTGATAGCCCGCGTCAACTGCAATGCGCGCAGTTTTGCCAGCCGCAAGTTCCTCTCTGATCCTCTCCAGAATTAAAACGTTTGCATCTATTGACATAGCAAGCGTTAATGCAATGCCCGCAACGCCCGGCAAAGTCAATGTGGACTGCGAATAAGCCATAAACGCCATCAAGAAAAGCAAGTTTAATACAAGAGCAATATCGGCAATAACGCCAGACCAACGATAACAAAAAATCATAAAAGCTAAAACTATTACAACGCCCGCAAGCGCCGACATAAAACCATTTCTAATCGCATCGTTTCCAAGCGTGGGTCCGATAGTGCGCTCCTCAATAATATTTAAAGGTATCGGCAAAGCGCCCGCTTCCAAAACAGCTTTTAAAAGCTTGGCGTCATCGGCGGTAAAATTGCCCTCTATCACAGCCCTGCCGTCTGGAATTTTTGATCTTATCACAGGAGCCGATTGCACAATATCATCTAAAACTATAGCCAACTGCCTGTTTATGTTTGCGCCCGTTATGTTGGAAAAAATCTGCGCGCCTTCTCTGCTAAACTCTATCCCAACCGTCGGCTGCCCATATTGGCCGCCAAGCTCAACTCTAGCCCCCGTCAAATACGCTCCCGTCAACTGCGCCGCATCCAAAACATAAATTTCAGTGTTGTCTGAATTGGCATAGACATTTGCGCCCTGCGGCATAATCCTTTCAATATTAGGATACGCCGAGGGGTTTTGGCGGTACTCTGCGGCAGTGATATTTTCTTGGCGCAAAAGATTTAAAACTTCTTGAGACTGCGCGGAAGTATCTACTATTTTAAACTCCAGCAATGCAGTTTTACCTAAGACTTCTTTTGCAATGCGGGAATCGCTTATGCCCGGCAGCTGCACAACTATCCACTTATCGCCTTGTTTTGCAATGAGGGGTTCCGTCGTACCAAGCTGATCTATTCTATTTCTAACAACTTCAAGCTCACTGTCCATAACATCCGCCAATTTTCTATCGCCTAATTTTGTGGTGTCGGCCTCAAGCAAAATATGAGAACCGCCTTTTAAATCCAAACCCAGTTTTAAAACTTTTGAGGCGATCGGCTCACGCTGGCTTTGAGCTTCTTGCTGTTGTTGGTTTGACATGCGAAACCATGTAAATGAAGGCAATAAAACATAAATGGATAGAGCGAAAGCTATTGCGGTAATCCAAAATTTAAAATTGATTTTACTCATTATTTTTCCTTTTGTTTGCCATACAGACATATATCAAATTAAAGGCGGACAACCCTTATATCTAAGAGCCGCGCGCCTTTTTAAGCAAACATTATTTATTGCAATGTTTTATTTCTTTATAATTTCCGGCATTTTAACATCATCGGCGGAGCCGTTTGCTTCAGGTTTAACAATAACTGCAGAAATAGCAGGTTTTGAGACGAGAATGTTTACGCCTTCGGCTATTTTTATTTCCACAACATTATTGTCTTTAACGCTTACCACTGTGGCAAAAATTCCGCCCACAGCTACAACTTCATCGCCTTTCTTTAAAGCGTTTAACATTTTTTGATGTTCTTTAGCTTTTTTCTGTTGAGGCCTCAAGAGAAAAAACCAAAAGAAAACGAAAATCAAAATAATAGGCAAAAAAGTCATTAAGCCCCCGCCCCCTGCAGCAGCTCCTTGCGCAAAAACATTAGTTGGAACGAAAGTTAAAACGGATAAAATAAACAATGCAAATGAAACAAATTTTTTCATAAAATCTCCTAAATAAACCTGCTTTGAGCAAGTGAAATTCTAACAGCTTTTAAATAATATCAAAAAAGAAAGGTTTTTGCTATTTAACGCCCCTTTCTCCCTCTCTCATAAAGAAAATTTAAC
>JAITCX010000179.1 GCA_031282945.1 Elusimicrobiota bacterium | reverse complement strand
ATCTTGAGCATGCAAATCATAATTTTGCAAGAATATAAGAGCAAGAGATAAAAACGCGGCCTTCACAATTTGCATAGTATTTGGCATAAGAAAATCTCCTTTAACCACATCAAACAATATATTTTTGGATTCTCATTACAACTTTAATAACATAAAACTTACAGCTACTCCACAACTTGTATTCATTTTATCATACTCATAAAAAAAAATCAAGTGTAATGTCTGTATTGTCTACAGCTTAATAACAATTTGTTAGAAAAATTTTTAATGGGAAATTAATATTGTGATATAAGCGGGCAAGGGTAAAAGAAGGGTGGAAAATAAGGCGGAAACGATAAAAGCAAGCTAAAGGATGAAGTGATAAGATGAGATGAAGTGAAGTGAAATATTTATTTAGAAATATTGGAGGAAATTTTTAAGCATTAAAATTTTGCGCTCTCAAAACAAATTGCGTATGGCAATTATATTTTTTTAGCAAGAACTACTAAACTGGAACCAACTGGGATTTTAATGCCTTTTAGCAGGCAAAACATTTCAATTTTCCCAACAAACTTTGCCAATAGAGAAATGACTTTATTTGAAGTATGGCCTCTATGCGCGCCGTCCTCAGCCAATGTTTCATTTTTTAAAAAGCCGATTTTTTCTCCTAAGCCAAATACCAATAAAACAGCAAAAAATAAATAACTGAAAAAGTAACCCGCTTTTATACATTTAAATCCATTATTTGATAATTTTTCACATAGAGTTTTTGTATTATAGCGTCTAAAATGTCCTAAAAGTTTATCATGGGAGCTTGTCAAGCATTCAAAAGCCGGCGCAGAAATAATTATAAATTTTCCAGCTTGCATTTTTTTATTTAGTATTTTTAAAAAATAGTCATCATCTTTTATATGTTCTATAACATCCAATAATAAACAGTCCCCAAAACTATTGTCATTAAAATCCTCATCGTTGATACTTGCGCAAACTATATTTTTAATCCCGAGTTTTTGGGCATTGCGGCAGGCAATTTCTGAAGGTTCCATTAAAAGCATGTTAAATCCGCTTGCTGAAAGTTCTTTTGCCAATACGCCGTTTCCGCCGCCGATATCGCTAATTAAAGGAGCGTCTGTCTGTCTGTCTGTCTGTCTGTCTGTGACAAAATATTTTTTCATCAAAGCCAAACAAATATCTTCTCTTACTTTATACCAAAAGGAACCCGCTTCATCAAAATGCGCCTGCTGCATATCATCGCAAAAAACTGTTGGGCAAACGTAATGATCCTTTTTTATAAAATAACCATTTTTAAGCTCCCACTGATCTGGGTATTTAAACATTTTTTCAAGTTTCATCTTAGCGCCTCCCTTATTCTAATCTAATTTTTTATTATACCATCTATCTGAAACGATAAGATCATGCACAACTTTTTCTATTGAAAATAAAAGTTTGACACCCTCTTGATTCATATCCAAATTTTCATCCGCCGAATCTTGCCAATTTTTGCTCACAACGCTTTTATCGCTTACCAAATAAACTTGATCGCCTTCATAAGACAAAAATACAAATCTATTTTTATCTTTAGAAAATAAACTTTTACCCATAGAGGAATAGGGATTTTCTATATTTAAAATATCAATAATTGTAGGCAAAATATCCGTTTGCGCCCCAACTTGCCGTCTGATTTCATGTTTAAACAAAGCGGGCGCATAAATTATCATTGGAATTTTAAAATCTCTGTCCACTTTTGTTTTTTCCAAAACCGATCTCTCCCGCCCTACCATATACGCTTGATGATCGGCCAGCAAAATAAAAACAGTTTTATTAAACCAAGGTTGTTTTTTTGCAGCCTCAAAAAAACGTCCCAACGCATAATCAGAATAATAAAGCCTATTTTTATAACCCGTGAGTTCGCTTCCGTCTTCAGGGATTTTTTCTAAAGATTTTAAAACTGTTTTTGCATAGGGAATATGAGTTGTGGTGGTAAAAAGAAAACCAAAAAAAGGTTGGCTTAAATCATTTAACTTGTCAAATAAAAATTCAAAAGCCTCAATATCATAACCTTTATTTATGGTAACATAATCATGTTTTAAAGGAATATCCTCTTTAAAATATGCGTTTTTAAAACCTAAATAATTTGCCGTATAATAGGCCTTGTCCGCTTCCCTTTTATCGCCTGCCACAAAAACATTGTCATAAGAATATTTATCCAGCAAAATTGGCAGTCTTGTCAAACCAAAATTTTCTAAACCATGCGACATATATGGAATGCCTTTTACAAAAGGCAGACTGTAGAATATAGACATAAGCCCCAAAAGACTGCGCGGGCCGTTTGCATAAAACCTATCAAAAATTACCGCATCTTTTGCAATAGCGTCAAAATTTGGAGTCAGTCCATAATTTGAACCCGCCAGAGAATCTATATAATCTTTCTGCCAGCTCTCCAGCAAAATTATGACGACATTATAACCTTTTGCATTTACATTAAATTTTATTCTTTTGCGCATAATTGGATATTGGCTGTCTACAAAAACTTCTTCACCCTCAATAAGCAAATTATCTTGCACATTTTTTAGAGCGTCCTCAAAACTAATGTCTATTTTGTTTGCAAAACGCCTATCTCTAACGCTTTCATAAGTTGTGAAAACGCCGTTTAAAATTAATTCGCCTGCAATGTGTTTGCCTTTGGCAAAAGCTTCAACCATATCCAAAGGAGTTTTATTTAATCCGCCTCTAATTCCAAGCGCAATTAAAAAACCAAGCGTTACTAAAATAATTGAATTTTTTAAAATGCCTTTTGGGGCGGGCACATATTTTTTATTTATAATTTTAAAAGAAAAATAAAACATTGCCGCTGTTAAAACCACTATGGCAATGGTTATGGGGAGATAGTCCCCCAGAGCTAAACTTACAAAATAGGTGAAATGATCGCCTATTAAAAGAAGTTCAGTGGTCAAATGTTTTGCAAATAAATTGAAATAAATTATGTCGGCGGCAAGCAAAAATGAAAAAATGATGAGCAAGGTGTTTAAAAATATGCAGGAGATTTTTATAAGTTTTTTAGAGTTGGCGGGAATATTTATAAGCATTAAAAATAGACCGCAAAAAGTGCTGATAACCAGCGCATCAAAACGCAAACCATGTATGAAGGCATAGATAATTTCGGAAAAGTTTAAACTTGAAAAAAAAGTTTTAGCGCTTATATACAACGCAAGCCTAGCTATAAAAAAAATAAAAAAGAAAATTAAAATATATGCGCAGCTTAATTTAACCCTAAAAAAATTTGTTGAGCCTTTCATTTACTTTCCTCTAATATTTTGAGCGGAATATCTCTTAATATAATATTTTTTTAGTTCTTTATTTTTTGCGCGTTTTAAAAGATATTTATGCGGCTGGTGCAATAAAAATCCATGCCTTTTATATTTATCCTCAAAAAGCAAATGTTTTATCATGCCCGCCTGCATTTTTAAAGCCGTTGGAATAAGTCCATTTATAATTTCTTTATTATAATCCGAAAGGGGCGTAAAATTTGAGGAAAATTCTACAGAAGTATCATTGCAATGGGCGCCGTCAAAACCAATATGCTGCGCCAGCGAATTTCTTATAACCATTATTCTCATTTTATTTTTAAGCAAAAATTCGGACATTTTAAAGTCAATTGCATTTGCTTTTGGAGTTTGAGTTTTTAAAAACTTTTGCAAAATTTCTCTGCTTATGCATATCCCCGCAAAACCGACATCTTCTTTATAGACAAATTCCCCGTCAAAAAACAGGTCTCTGTGCAAATCGGAATTGTATAATCCTAAAAAGCCGTCTGTTTTATTAAAGTTATCTAAGACATAATCAATTGCATCCGGTCTTAAAAGAATATCCGAATCGCATATCATTAAAACATCGCAATCGGAGTTTAAAAAATATTGCATTATTTGATAATAATGCGCATCTATATCTATTTTTTTTGCGGCATTTATAATTTTTGTATTGGGACTAGAAAATAAAGTTTTTAAATAAGTTTCGTCAAATTCTGTGCTGCCATCATTAAAAACAACTATTTCAGTTTTGTCGATATTGCGGCATTCATAAAGGGAACGGGCGCAAATGGAAAGATATTTTTTGCGGTTGTAAACCGGTATTGCTATAAAAAGTTTCATTTTGTCATCTCCAAAAATAACCCTACTATTTTTTCAACTTCTATATTTTTTACATCATTTTCCAATTGTAAATCCTGCCTATCTACATTTATTATTTTTGCATTTATATTATTTGGTCCCCAAATAATATCAGTTTTTTCCGCTCTATCTGAAAAATCTAAATATAGGCCTATTGTTTTTTTGTTGAAAGCGGAGGCTATATGAATTATGGAAGTGTCGGGAGAAATAACAAAATCGCAAAAACTTATTAATGCGGCAACTGAAAGAATACCCTCATGTTTTACAATGCAAGTTTGATCCGCTAAAATGCCGCAAAAATTAAGGGTTCGGCCGTAGGGACATAAAATATAAAAATAGACATCTTTTACTTTTTGTATTTGAAAAATTAAATCTTCAATTTGTTTAATGCTAAGCGTTCTGTGTTTACTGCTTGCAAAGGGATTTAAAACCAGTTTGAATTTTTGACCCGCTAAATTTATATATTGTTTTGCTTTAATAATTTCTTTTTTAGAAAATTTAATATTATAAGAGAGATCGGGATTGTCTATATTTAAAAAATTTAAAACTAGTTTATGGCGCAAACTAAAATGTTTATCATTAAAATTTTGTTCAAAAGATTTATTGAAAAATTTGTATTTGCTCTTATAAAAACCTATCAAAAAATATGGATTTAGAATTCTCAAAGTTAAAAAATGAAAAAGGCGCAAATCAAATTCAAAGAAATCTATTAAAAGAATTTTTTTTAATTTAGCAAATTGTTTGTAAATAAAAATATCTTTGAAAAAGTTTCCGCTAATACAGCATATCTCATCCACATCTCTATTGTATTTGAGAATTTCTCTTACATTTTGCGTGCAAATAATAGCTATCTTTATATCTGGATATTTCTTTTTTATTTCTCTAAAAGAAAGGGTGGCGATAGTTGTGTCGCCTAGACGCCCGTCATGAATAATAAATGCAATCGTATCTATTTTTGAAATATCTAATTCTTTTGTTTTAGCTTTTTTATCAAAGAAAAGTTTTGCCAAACCTATACGCAAACGCCTAGAAAATTTATTTATTGCGCTCATTTTTGCAGCGCCGGCAAAACGGGATGTTTTATATCCGCCATCATATTGCAAAAATCGCAAGCGCTGAAATCTAAATTTGAATAAAAATTTAAATAATCAGCCTGCGTTATGGGACGGCTGACATCTAAATATTCTATGCCTAATTTCTGTGCGCCGATATTGTGTAATTCAAAAAAACCAGCGCGCGGACAAATAAATAAAAAATGCGCAAAAACAGAAACGCAATAAAAAGGACAAGAAAGAAAATATTTTCGGTTTTGGATTTGCGTTCTATTGTGTTTGCTAATAGAGCTAACAATATACCAATTTGCCTGCGCAACGCTTGAAACAGGCACGCCGAAACTTTTTAATTTTTGTTTTAGCTCATCAATTTTTATGCGGCCGGCAATTTCTGGATTTAGAGAATAATCCGAAATAAATAATCTCACTTTTGAAAACGCCTGAATCGGTTTTGTATATTTTTTAAGCGTTAAAATTATATCCTCAGCAATATCAAGCGTGCCGTTTGTCACAAGTTTTACTTTTCTAACTTTTGGATGCTCTAGCGCATAATTTAAAATTTTGTTTAAATCTTTATTTAAAAACGGCTCGCCGCCTAGCAAAACCAATTTATGCAGTTTTTTTACATTTAAAAGCAAATTGTCTAAATAGAGTTTAAACTCTTCAAAGCTCATAAAATATTGTTTGTCTTTTGAAAAGTCTGGAATATAATTTGCGCAATCTTTGCACCTTAAAGTGCAATAACTTGTTATTGCAAATTCTATATATGGAATTTTTTTAAACAAAAAAAGATTTATTAAAAATTTCAACCTTTTTGAGTTTTTTATTTTAAGAGCTTGCAATTGCTTATACATTGTTATAATCGCATTTATATACGCTTGCCAATTTAAATTTTGCATTTTTATTTTTCCAAATTTTTTCTCTTTTCTATCGCCGCATTTATAAGAGGAACGTATTTTTTTAAAGCATCGTCAAAAATTTCATTTCTATCAAAAAATTCAAATAAATCTTTTGTCATTTTATAGGTATTGCCGTCTGAAAAACCGCGCGCGCTCTTTTTTAAAAATTCCTCTTCGGATTTTCCATAATAATGGTTTAGGCAAATTTTATTTTTGGAAATAGGTTTAAAATATTTGTTTGTATAGGGGTAAGTTCTAAAAATCGTTTTGTTTTCATCTACAGACAAACCAAACATAAACCGCCAATGCGTATTTAAAATTCCGCGCACATTTCTCGGGTTTAAAACTGTTTTAGAATTGGTAATGAAATCCTCTTTTGCATGCCGAGTATAATTTTCTATCACTAATCCTTGAGGTTTAGTTTTATGCCCGTTTGATCCATACACCTGCCAACCCATTAAAAGCTGATCATAGTCCTCATAATCTCTTAAAAAATCTGCAATTTTAGCGCCGTTTTTTATAACTATAAATTCGTCCAAATCTATAAGCGCAAGCCATCTCGTTTTATTTCTATACCTTTTTATTGCATCCATATAGGCCCAACCATGCACATTTTTACCTGCAAAATCTTTAAAAACAACTATGCCTTCATCTATATAACTTTTTAAAACTTCCCGAATATTGTCGGAGCTTTCATTATTATAGATATAAAATTTTTCAACCCCTATAAGCAAATGATATTCTATCCATTCGCAAATATAGGGGGCTTCATTTTTTATTATGGCGGCGATACAAACTTCATGCTCAAAATTGAGCCTATCGCCGCCAGCCATAAAACATCTATGCTCTAAATACTTATAGTATAAATAATTTAGGAAATGGGATAAACCCATTTCCCAAATTGCAAATCTTATACCTTTGCGCCAAGGTTTATAGACGATAAAATTTATAATTCTATCGCGAATATAGCGCTTAATAGTATCTCTGGCTTTATAATTTAACATTTAGGCAAGCTCGCCGACAGCATCCTTTAGCTCTTCAGCTTTATTTACTCTTTCCCATGTGAAAGTCTCCCCGTCTTGACCAAAATGCCCGTAAGACGCCGTCTTTGCAAAAATCGGTTTGCGCAATTGCAAATAATCAATTATGCCCTGCGGCGTAAGCGGGAAAATTTTGCGCACAATCGGTTCAAGGACAGCTCCCGAAACTTTCCCATTGTGCGTGTCAATCATCACAGAAACTGGTTCTGCAACGCCGATAGCATAGGCAAGCTGAACGGTGCAGCGATCGGTGAGGCCTGCGGCCACGATATTTTTTGCAATGTGGCGCGCCATATAGCAAGCGCTTCTGTCCACTTTTGTAGGATCTTTTCCTGAAAAAGCGCCGCCGCCATGAGCCGCGCGGCCGCCGTAAGTGTCCACAATTATTTTTCTGCCGGTAAG
>JAITCX010000160.1 GCA_031282945.1 Elusimicrobiota bacterium | reverse complement strand
AAGACAAGACAAGACACGACAACGACAAGACAAACACAATAATAAAATAATAATGCGGTGAGGAAAAAAAATTTCATTGGATGGGAAACGAGAAGAGTATGTCGCTTTGACATTAAATAGACGCGCTTGCGGATGAGAGAAGCAGATAAAATTATAGAAATTTTTTGACCAATAAAATTCAAATAACAATGTAAAAAAATAATGCAAAAAAAGAAAACTAATTTTTAACGAGAAACTAAACCGCGCCGAATAATTGTTTTTTAATAATTGATTTTTTGTATAATACCAAAAAATAGACATTTATGGAAATTTTAAGACCGCTTATAATAATGTAAAATTAAAATGCTTATTTTTGAAAACTTACATATATAAAATTTTAAGGCTTCCCCCACTCCGCGCTATTTGCAAAATTCCGACAGCCGCCCAAAATTAAAATCTAAATTTTGTTATGTAAAATCACAACACAAAATATAATGCGCAATACTCAAATAATATTTCCTTGCGCAAATCGCTCTTAGACAAAATAAAATATCAAAAATTGAGACGAGAATTGAGATGAACAATTTAATCTTTTATTTTATCTTATCATTTTTTATCTTATAAAATGTAAACGCGCTCTCACATTTTTTTAATCCGCTTATTTAATAATAATGTAGAAAATAATATCAATATAAAATTTCGCAAAAAAAATTGTTAAAAAAATTAAAAAGCATGCCTTTAGCATGCAAATAAAAAGTAAAGGAGTATACTATGGCAGACGAAAACGTCAATGAGCAGTTGGAAGAACAGTTGTTTGAGATCATCTCTTATGTGGGCGGAGCAAAATCCTGCTTTATTGAGGCTATCAGAGCGGCCAAAGGCACAGATTATGCAACCGCTGATTTGAAGATGAAAGAGGGAAGCGATATGTTTGTAAAAGGACATAAAGTTCATGCTTCTTTGCTGCAAAAAGAAATGGACGGCCGCACCTCAACAGTAAGCTTAATCCTCATCCACGCCGAGGATCAACTTATGGCTGCAGATTCTTTTAAAACTTTGGCTTTAGAATTTATCAATGTTTATAAAGAATTAAATGTTTTAAAAAGCAAATAATTTATTTGCAAAATGCAAAGCTTTAGCGTTAAATAATTTAATACGGGGGTGTTTATGAGTTGGATTGATAGTTTTACCGCTGTAGGAGCAAAAATAGGAAATCAAAAACATTTGGGAGCCGTGAAAGACGGGTTCATTTCGTTGATGCCTTTGATTATGGCTGGTTCAGCAGCTTTAATAATCAAAAACATTCCGATACCCGGCTGGCAGAATTTTCTCCCAGAGTTCATCATCAATTTATGTAACTTTGTATGGTGGGGAACATTTGGCTTTTTAGCTATATTTGCAGTTTTCTCTATTGCATATCATTTGGCAAGAGCCTATAACGGCGATCCCTTCAGAACCGGCTTTATAGCTTTGGCATCGTATTTGGCAATCATTCCGCAAACCGCTATTGTCAACGGCGAGCCCGCTTGGGGCTTCATCAACTGGGGCTATACCAGCACAAACAGCTTGTTTGTGGCGATCATCGTTCCGCTTGTAGCTGGAGAATTGTTTATTCGTTTCAATAAAAATAAACGTCTCTTGATTACTTTGCCTGAAAGCGTTCCGCCTGCGGTTGGAAAATCCTTCTCGGTATTAATTCCTGCAATGTTGACCATCAGCATCGTCGCATTGATTGGATTATTCCTAGAGATGTTGACAGGCCAAGATCTTTTCGATTTCATCAATTCTCTATTTGCTCCCCTCATAAGCGCAACAGATTCTATGTGGTCTGGAATTGTATTGATTTTCTTAAATCAATTTTTCTGGATGTTGGGCTTACATGGTCCGTCAATTATCGGCGGCGTTTTGGAACCGATATCCTTAAACTTGATGACGGAAAATATGGCGGCTTTTGCAGCAGGCCTACAGCCTCCTCACATTATGACAAAACCTTTCTTGGATACATTTGTACATTTGGGAGGTTCGGGCGCGACATTAGGTCTATTGTTTGCAATTTTCATCGTCTCAAAATCCAAATTATTTAGAACCCTTGGCAAAACCTGCATAGGGCCGGGCGCCTTTGAAATAAACGAGCCGGTAATTTTCGGTATGCCTATAGTTTTAAACCCTATTCTTGCATTGCCATTTATTTTGGGACCGATTTTGCTTGTAATAATCAGCTATATCGCCACAGATATTGGACTAGTAAACCGCACAGTCGCAATCATCCCTTGGGCAACTCCTCCATTTTTATCTGGACTTGCCGCAACAGGCGGAGATTGGCGCGCTGTAGTTTTGCAGGCGATAAATTTAACAATTGCAACAGTAATTTATTTGCCGTTTATAAAAATTGCAGACAGATTGGAACAACAAAAGGAACTAGAGGGTTAATATGAAATTAATTATCAATGCCGATGATTTCGGCCTATCAGACGGCGTAAACAACGGCATTGTTAAGGCCTTCACAGACGGAGCTGTACGCTCCACAACTCTTTTAGTTAATGCTGCGGCGCTTGAGGGCGCCGCAGCGCTCGCATCTAAGCAGGCTAATCTTGGAGTTGGAGTTCATTTAAATCTCACCTCAGGATCCCCCATTATTGCGGGTTCAAAAACGCTTGTAAATTCAGACGGAAATTTTTTTAAACTTTTGGAATTTATTGCAAAACTCAAAGAAAATTCTTTTGATTTAACTGAAGTAGAAAATGAGTGGCGCGCTCAAATACAAAAAGCGAAATCTCTCGGTATAAATATTACGCATTTTGACTCGCATCATCATGTTCATTTAAAAGGTAAACTTTTTGACATAGCATTAAAACTTGCCCATGAAAATAATGTTCCCCTCCGTTTTGGGAAACTTCAATATCCGCAAAATAAAAATTTAAACGTCCCCTCAACAGATTATTTTTCGCTGAAATATTATGAGGACGTTTCGCTGCAAAATCTTATAAACATTTTAGATCCTTATAAAGATAAGGATGTCTCTTTAGAACTGATGGTTCATCCCGCTTACCGCGACGATGGGCTTTGTCTTTGCAGCTCTTATATTGATCAAAGACCCCAAGAGCTGAAAACGCTTACAAGCCCAGAATTTTTACAATATATCCACGACAATAAAATACAATTATGCAATTATAAAACTTTATAAAGAGAGGAAACTATGACAAAAAAACTCAAGGTTTGCACCATTGGCGGCGGCTCTAGCTATACTCCAGAATTGATAGAAGGCTTTATTAAACGTTACGACACTCTCCCCGTAAGCGACATCTGGCTTGCAGACATTAAAGAGGGTCAGGAAAAATTAAATATAGTCGGCGCGCTTGCAAAAAGGATGGTGGAGGCCGCCAAGCTGCCCATAAATATACATTTAACTTTAAATATAGACGAAGCTTTAAAAGATGCAGATTTTGTTACAACGCAAATAAGAGTCGGCTTTTTAGATGCGCGTGAATTAGACGAGACCATCCCCTTAAAGCATGGTTTGCTCGGCCAAGAAACAAATGGAGCGGGCGGTTTGTTTAAAGCGCTACGCACCATCCCCGTAATTTTAGACATTGCAAAAAAAATAGAAAAGCTCTGTCCAAATGCATTTTTTATAAACTTCACAAATCCGTCTGGAATGGTGACGGAAGCTCTAATGAAATATAGCAATTTAAATAAACGCCGCATTATCGGACTTTGCAATGTGCCGATACATTTAGAAAAAACAGTTGCAAAAGTTTTAAAAATAGACGAGAAAAAATTAAGAATTGATTTTGCAGGATTAAATCATTTGGTTTACGGTTTAAATGTCTATGTGGAAGGTAAAAACTTTACAAAAGAAACTATAGAAATTTTGGCGGATTTAGACCCCGAGACGCAGGATGATATTTCAGTAAAAAATGTTGTGGCTGTTCCCTATACAAAAGAATTTATGAAAGCCCTCGGCGTTTTGGTTTGCCCCTATCACAATTATTATTATCACAGCGATGAGATGCTCAAAGAAGATCTTGAGGAATTTGCGAAAAAAAATGTGCGTTCTCAGGCGGTAAAGAAAATTGAAAAAGCGCTTTTTGAAACCTATGCAAATAAAGATTTAAATATTAAGCCCAAAGAATTGGAACAACGCGGCGGCGCATATTACAGCGATGCCGCCTGCAGATTGATAAACTCAATTTATAATGATTCCTGCGACATCCAACCCGTTGACACTTTAAACAATGGAACCATCGCGGATATTGACCCCCAAAGCGTTGTGGAGGTGAGTTCGGTTATCACAAAAGACGGTCCCCGCCCAATAAACGTTGGAAGGCTGCCTGTTGCAATTAGAGGGCTTGTGGTGAGCTTGAAATGTTTTGAAACATTGACGGTTGAAGCCGCAGTTGAAGGAAATTATTCTAAGGCATTGCTTGCGCTTTCCATAAATCCACTAACGCCCAATGAGCAAACCGCAAAGGCTGTCGTAGACGAATTATTTGCGGCGCATAAAAAATATCTGCCTAGATTTTTCGAGAAAAAGTAAAAATAATTTTTGATTTGCGCCGCCCCATCTTTCCAAAAAATTTATACATCCTCACATTAAACAATAAAAATAATTCTCATACTCAATAAAACCCCTGCGCTCTCGCACAGGGGTTTTAGATTTTTATTAAGCTATCATTTTTTGGATTGGCCGCCGCATCTTCATTTATTAAGTTCTGTTTGTCTATCGCTTTAATAAAAGACAAATAAATAAAGAGATGATCAAGACAACAACTTGCAATAAAAAGGCATTAACTTTGCCTGCAAAAAATCTTTCATATAATATTTTTAAATATTCCAATCCGATCATCAAATTTTTAATACGCCGCCAATGAAAAACCCCTGCGCTTTCGCACAGGGGTTTTTAAATTTTTGCTTAAACTATTTATTTATTGTTGGGACTCCGCCGCTTTTTCAACCGCTAGATTATGTTTATCTATAGATCGAATAAAAGGCAGATAGATAAAGAAAGACATAGACAGCACAATGAGCTGCAGCAATGCTGTTTTCCACCCCCCTACAATAAATCCGCTAATAATTGGAGGAGTTGTCCAAGGAACCATAACGGCGCTAAACAATGGAACAAGTCCAACATACAAAGCAAAGTAAGTTACAACTGCGCTTATCACAGGCGTCAAAATAAAAGGAACCGCCATCAAAGGATTTAATACAATAGGAACGCCGAATAATATCGGCTCATTGATGTTAAAAAGCGCAGGAACTACGGATAAATCTCCGAGAGTTTTATTTTGTCTGCTCTTTGCAAAAATCACCAAAAACAAAACCAATCCTATCGTCATCCCAGAGCCTGTGACAGTTATAAACTGATCCAAAAACTGCTGCGTAACGACATGACCGCCGTTGGCAACGGTGAGTTCCAGCCCTCTGTCAAGGATCGCTTGGTTGTCAAGAGTATTTGCCATAAGCACGGGCTGCATAATTCCAGAAACAATGCTTGACCCATGCACGCCGAAAAACCACAAAAGCGTAATGGCAAAAGGCATAACAATCGCTCCGCCTAAAGAATCGGTCATGCCCTGCAAAGGAATTTGTATAACTTTATAGATTGCCTCTACAAAAGTTATATTCCATATTCCTTTAAATATTCCATAAACTGCGGCTGCAATTACAAATGTAGCGAGCGCCGGTATCAAACCGCTGAAGGAATTTGCAATTCCCTCGGGCACGCCGGCAGGAAGCTTTATACGAATATCTCTCTTTAAGAAAAACGTATAAACTTTCCCAGCCAATAACCCGACCAAAATTGCAACGATAACTCCTTTGCCGCCAAGCCAGCCTTTGTCTAAAACGCCTGAAATTTGCAAACCAGCGTCAGTTATGACGAAAGAATCTTGGAGAATTAAGAACGAGGCCAAAGCAATTATTCCGCAATGGAGCGCTCCCCCCAAATTTTCCGCTTTGCAATATTCATATGCTATACCGACAACAGCTACAAGGGCTATAATGTCAAAGGTCGCGCCGGCTATTTGATTGAAAGGCGCTATCATTCCCAAAGATGCAAGAAGATTTACCACAGGCGCCCATGGAAAATTTGCCAACAATAAAAATATAGATCCGACTATCGTCAAAGGCATAACATAAAACATACCATTTTTAATTGCCTGAATAGATTTAAAATTAACTATCTTTAAAACAAACGGCACCAACTTTTGTTGCAAAAAATCTTTCATTTGTCCTTCCTTTTAATTTTTAACTTACTTTTTCAGACCCAAAGCAAAATCTAAGACTTTTTCCCCATTCATCATTCCATAGTCCACCATAGGAATTACTTCTAATGGAATTCCGCCTGCTTTTCCTTGATAATCTTTTTTTGCATAGCCGACTTGCGGCCCGAGCAAAATAACATCTGCATCTTTTGATTTATCCTCAAACTCCGCTAAAGGAAAAGCTACGATGTCCAATTCAAGCCCTCTCTTTTTTGCCACTTCCTTAATTTTCGTCACAAGCATGCTAGTTGACATCCCCGCATTACAAAACACTCTAACTTTTAAAGCCATTTTCTCTACCTCCTTTTTTTTATTTAACGGTCTAATTAAAGATCCCGCCCGTTAGTTTCTATAACTTTTTTGTACCAATCAAAAGATTCTTTTTTACTTCTTTTCAATGTTCCCTTCCCTTCATTGTCTTTGTCTACATAAATAAAACCGTAGCGTTTTTTCATTTCGCCCGTTCCAGCGGAAACCAAATCTATGCAGCCCCAAGGGGTATAGCCTATCACCTCAACGCCGTCATAATTTATAGCTTTCAAAACTTGTTTTAAATGCGCCGCAAGATATTCAATTCTGTATGTGTCTTTCACGCTTCCGTCAGGGAGAATTTGATCCACTGCTCCAAACCCATTTTCAACTATAAAAAGCGGAACTCTATACATATCATAAAACCAATTTAAGCTATAGCGCAAACCAATGGGATCAATCTGCCAGCCCCATTCTGAAGCTTTGACATAGGGATTTTTCACAAGGTCGCGCTCCTCGTCATAAACATCCGAGCCATTGCTTTTTGCAGCAAAAGACATATAATAACTAAAGCCGATATAATCGGTTGTCCCTTGCGCAATAGCCTTTAAATCCTCGCCTGTAATATCCAGTTTTATATCTTTTCTCTGCCAATATTTTTGTATGAAATTAGGGTATATTCCGCGCACATGCACATCTGTAAAAAACTGCGTGCGTTTATGCGTTGCATCAAGCGCAAGGATTATATCATGCGGATCGCAGGAAAAAGGATAAACGGGGCACATTGCAATCATGCATCCAATTTTAAAATCTGGGTTTATTTTTCTGCCTTCTTTTGCCGCTAAAGCGCTTGCGACAAATTCATAATGAGCGGCTTGATACACGATAGGCTCCCGATTTTCACCTTCTTTAAAAAGCAGTCCAGAATTTACAAAAGGAGCGAAATCCCAAGAAAAATTTGATTGATTATTTATTTCATTAAAAGTCATCCAATATTTTACTTTATCTTTATAACGTTTAAAGCAAACTGTTGCAAACTTAACAAAAAAATCTATACATTTGCGGCTTCTCCACCCGCCGTATTTTTTTACAAGGTGAAAAGGCATTTCAAAATGCGATAGAGTTATGACGGGGCTTATTCCATATTTTAAGCATTCGTCAAACATATCGTCATAAAATTTCAAGCCCGCTTCATTTGGAACATCCTCGTCGCCGTTTGGGAAAATTCTCGTCCATGCGATTGAAGTTCTAAAACATTTAAAACCCATTTGGGCAAACAATGCAATGTCCTCTTTATAATGATGATAAAAATCTATTGCATCATGATTTGGATAATTTTCACCCAGCAAAACTCCATCTGTAATTCGTCTTGGCACGCCGTGCGCTCCAGCGGTCATCACATCTGCAACGCTCACGCCTTTACCGCCTTCCTGCCAAGCGCCTTCAAGTTGATGAGCGGCAACAGCTCCGCCCCATAAAAAATCTTTTGGAAACTCTGACATTTTTTCACCTCTCAAATTTTACTTCTAAAAATAAAACAAATTGATTTAGCTTCATATAAATGCAA
>JAITCX010000087.1 GCA_031282945.1 Elusimicrobiota bacterium | reverse complement strand
AAATTTCTTTTTATATCAACAAAATTATAGTTAGAATTACTATAATAAAGCAATAAAATTATTATCGCTAACAATATTTTATAGCGCAATAATATGGGGGGGGGTGTTTTGGGCATATTGACCAGATAATATGCCAATAATATTCCAAATAAAAAACACGTAACCGTTCCCGCAAAAAGAGCTTTTTGATATGACAAAAATATTAATCCAACAAACACAATAATTATTGAAATAATCCTTTTATTTTTGTTTATAAAACTAGCTAAAAGTAGTGCTATAGCAACAAATATTGAACCTACCATTTCATATGGCATTGTCCATAAAGTTCCACTATACATGGGACCCTTTACAAATTCAGGAGTAGCATATCCAAAAAAAGATAAAAGAAAACTACTTTCAAAAACCTTAAAAATAGTTGAATCAAATTTATAGTGTCCATTCCAATGCCCAACAATTGAATTAAACATTAACCCTGAGTTCATTAAAAAATGAACAATTAATGCCATTGCAAAAATCGGTATTGAAAGCCGCGGTATTCTTTTTATTAGCAAAGCGGCCAATTTTTTAATTTCCGGATTTTTTATAAAAGACATTGAAAGCACAAATCCTGATAAAACAAAAAATATTTTTACTGCCATTCCTCCATCAACTAACAACTTGAAATACCCATTTATAATAATTGATGCGAAATCATTCATATAAAACACTGATAGTGTATGCCCCATGCAAACAACCAAAGCCGCCCATCCTCTCAACCCGTCAAGATAGTCTATCCTTGTACTGTTTTTTAGCATATTCAAATCTCCCCCGCCAACTTATTTCACCCCCGCCGCTTTTTTTAAATTTTCCAATACCTCGTAATCAACCCTTTGGCTTGCAATAATAGGCGGATCTTTTTTATAGCCGCCGTGGCAGTCGCTTCCGCCCGTTGCAATTAAGTTTAAGCTCTTAGCTATCCCCAATAAAAACTCTTTCATCTGGCTGGAATGTTTGCTGTGCCACACCTCTATGCCCATCAATCCCTCATCTGCTAAACGGCCAAGCAAAACTCTATCGTTGAGATAATAAGGATGAGCGCAAACGGGAATGCCGCCATACTTTTTTATAAGTTTTATCGCATCATGCGCCGCCAACATTTTTTTGCCCACATAACAAGGCTTTCCAATTCCAATATATTTCTCAAAAGCTCCCTGCGTCGTATTGGCATACCCGCTTTCAACAATCGCTTTGGCAAAATGAAAACGCCCAACCGACCTATTTTCCTGTTTAAGAAAACTTATATCTTTTAAAGCTATTCCGCATTGCGCCAATTTATTTAACATCTCATAAGCCCGCCGCAGCCTGTCCTGCTTAAATATGTCCAACTCTTTTTTTATCAAAATATAATCATCGTTAAAAAAATATCCCAAAATATGCGCTTCTTTTTTTTCGCCTTCTATAAAAGATGAAAGTTCAACGCCCGCTACAACTTCTAAACCTCTCGTTTTAGCCGCCTCTTTGGCGCGTTTAACGCCGTCTATTGTGTCATGATCAGTTACCGCAATAGCCGACAAATTTCTCTCGCAGGCCGCCTCAACCAAAGACTCGGGCGTCCATGTCCCATCAGAAAATATTGTATGCAAATGCAAATCAACAAACTTTTGCCCGCTCATAAAAGTTCCGAAGATAAAGCGGCCAACTTGCTTCTTTCGCTCCTTGAAAAAGTTATATGCCCAAAAATTTCCTGCCCCTTAAAACGTTCAACTAAATATGTCAAACCATTTGAAGAAGGATCCAAATAAGGACTGTCTATTTGATATGGATCGCCAGTCAAAACTATTTTAGTGTTTTTGCCAGCCCGCGAAATAATTGTCCTTACTTCATGCGGCGTCAAATTTTGCGCATCGTCAATAATGACATATTGCTGCGGAAGCGTCCGCCCGCGAATATATGTCAAAGCATCAATTTCAACTTGACCGCTAGTCAAAAGATAATCTATTTTCTCCTCAGTGCGCTGGTCAACTTTATCCCTGTCCAACAAAAACTCCAAATTGTCAGTTATCGCCCCCATCCACGCATCCAACTTTTCCTCTTTTGTCCCGGGCAAAAAACCCAAATCATTTCCCATGGGAATTATGGGACGCGCAATATAGAGCTTTCTAAAATATTTTTCCTCTATAGTTTTTTGCAAGCCGCAAGCTAGAGCCAAAATGGTTTTGCCTGAACCCGGCAGCCCCACCAAAGTTACTAAATTTATATCATCGCATAACAATAATTCCATCGCAAAACGTTGTTCTATATTTAATGCCTGCAAACCCCAAGGCGAAGTCTTTTGATGAAACAAAGGCATAAGCGCTTGATCTTTAAAAGAATATTTTGCCAATGCAGATTTAGACGGATTGTCTTGACTTTTAAGCCAAACCATTTCATTTGGGTAGAGATTTGACTTTATGGAAAGTTGTTTTTGCGCATAAAATTTTTCTATTAAATCCGCCCCAACTTTTATCTCACGCCACCCAGAATAAAGTTCATCAATTTTTACTTTTGCTTTTTCATAATCCTGCGTCTTAATATTTAATATTTCGCATTTAATGCGTAAGTTTATATCTTTAGTTATAAATATTACGCGCTCGCCCCGTTCATTTAAAGATAAGGCGGTAGACAAAATTGCATTGTCGCTTTTATCTAGGGAAAAATCAGAGGGCAGTTTTACTTTATGATCTCTCAATAATTCAATTTTTAAAATGCCGCCGTTTTTCAATGGAACGCCTTGCGCCAAATTTCCTTTACTTCTCAATTCATCCAAACTTCTTATAACCATCCTCGCATTTCTGCCCGTCTCATCATTGGAACGTTTAAAAGAATCCAGTTCCTCAACAACTGTCATAGCAATGACAACTTTATTATCTGTAAAAGAAAACAAAGCGTCTGGATCATGCAATAAAACATTTGTATCCAACACAAATGTTTTTATTTTAGAGTTATCCTCTTTTGCGGTATTTTTTTTATCTTTAATTTTTTTATCCATTTATACCTCTTTGTTTTTTTGATTCTTCAGGGCGGCCTTTATAAAACCAGCAAAAAGCGGATGGGGTTTCATTGGACGGGAAGCAAACTCTGGATGGAACTGACAACCTATAAAAAATGGATGGTCTTTTAATTCAACAATTTCAGGCAGTAAATTTTTATGGTATGCGCTCACATACAATCCAACTTTTTGTAAAGGCTCAACGAATTCTGGATTCATTTCATATCTATGGCGGTGGCGCTCAACAATTTCTGTTTTATTATAGAGGTCATAGGCAATGCTTGGCTTTTTAATTTCAGCTTCATAATTTCCAAGCCGCATTGTAGCTCCTCTGTAAATTATATTGCGTTGTTGATCCAAAATTTTTATGACGGGATAATGCGTGTTTTGATCAAATTCGGTGGAGTTTGCATTTTTTAAACCTGCGGCATTTCTTGCAATTTCTATGACGGCGCATTGCATCCCTAGACATATTCCCAAAAATGGAACTTTGTTTTGCCTTGCATAAGTAATAGCTGAAATTTTTCCCTCAACGCCTCTTGGGCCAAACCCGCCGGGAACTAAAACCGCATCATAATTTTTTAATTTCTCAATCAAAGTTTCATCTTGCGCATCTAAATAGTCTATTATTATTTTTGCTTTTTCGTCTGTAGCCGCAATTTGCAAAGACTCATGGATGGACTTGTATGCATCTTTTAAATCGGCATATTTTCCTACCACTGCAACGCTCACTTTTTTTACAAGGCTGTTTGCGCGCCGCTTAATTTCTTTAAGCCATCTATCGTCAAAATCATGTTTGGGTTTTATATTTAAAGCGTCCATAATAATTTTATCAACCCCTTGGTCTTTAAAAGTCTCGGGAATAAAATAAATTGACGGACTGTCTTTTGCCTGTATAACGGACTCGGGTTTCACATTGCAAAAGAGCGAAATCTTTTGTTTCAAAGATTCATCAATATCTTTATCTGATCGGCAAATTATCATATCTGCAAAAAGTCCAATCTCGCGAAGTTTTGTGACAGAATGCTGTGTCGGTTTTGTTTTCAATTCTTTTGCCGCGCTGATATATGGCACATATGAAACATGAATATTGAAAACATCATCTCTATTTTGTTCAAGCCTAAACTGTCTAGCGGCCTCCATAAACGGCAGCCCCTCAATATCGCCGACGGTGCCACCAATTTCTATTATCGTAATATCATATTCATCTTTTAATGCGGCGAAACGTCTTTTTATCTCATCGGTTATGTGCGGAATAACCTGCACGGTTTGACCGTCATAGTCCCCCCGCCTTTCTCTATCTATAACCGTTCTATAAACATCGCCCGCTGTATTTGTATTGGCTTTGCTTGTGCTGACATCCAAAAATCTTTCATAAGTTCCCAG
>JAITCX010000226.1 GCA_031282945.1 Elusimicrobiota bacterium | reverse complement strand
ACAACAATTTTCTCGTCTTTGCCGCCGACATCTTTCCAGTTTGTGATTTTTCCTGTATAGATATCTGCAATTTGGGCGCGGGTGAGATTTGTTACGGGATTGTTTTTATTGACGATTAAAGTGATGCCGTCTTTTGCCACAGAAAAAACTTTGATTTGTTTTTTCTTAGCCGCCGCCTGTTTGAGTTCCGACTCTTTGATTTCTCTTGAGGAATTTGCAATGTCGCAAGTTCCGTCTATTAAAGCGGCGATTCCAACGCCCGAGCCTCCCCCGCGCACGATTAAATTTGCAGACGGGTTTTGGTCCATAAATTTCTCGGCGGCATTTTGAGCGATAGGCAGCAATGTGGTGGATCCCTCCAGCGTAACTTTTTGCGCAAATGCATTTGCGCCAAGCGTTAAAAATAGACCTGCGCAAAATAAAACGACTTTCAGGTTTTTCATAATTTCTCCTTTTTCTAAAATTGCGCATTAAAGCGCTGATGAGATATTACGAAACTAGAATTAAGAAAAAATAATGGAAAAGTTAAGGTTTAGTTAAGACGATTTTTGGCATATATTTTAAGTTGCAGTTAAAAATAAAAGTATGAAATAGGGAGCGGGAGAGGCGGCGCCGCATATTGTGCGACATTTTTTAATAGCGTACAATTCGCCGCTTTAAAATTTGCATAATTTTTATAGAACTTTTAAAAATGCTAAAATAAAAATATTTGCGTGATATTATACTACTCTCATTTAAATTTATAATTACAATTTTATCGTCTGGAAAATTAAAAGAATATTTGGAGGTTTAAATGTTTATAAAAATACTCTATGTAATAATTACGTATTTTTTTACTAGCGTTTCCTATGCCTATATTTTTACAAAAGCTTTTAAGGGCATTGACATAAGAACTGTTGGCTCAGGAAATCCGGGCACGACAAATGTTTTTAGAGTGGCGGGCAAGGGAGTTGGATCTCTTACTTTTTTGGCTGATGTTGCAAAAGGTTTTATTTGCGTATATTTTGCGCGTTTTATTGATCCCTCTTTTATTTTTCTGGCAATTGTAGGGATATGTGCAATTTGCGGCCATATGTTTACGATCTTTTTAAACTTTAAAGGCGGCAAAGGAGTTGCCACAGCTCTGGGGGTATTTTTAGCTTTAATGCCGAGCGCAACGCTTATTGCAGTTTTAGTTTTTGCAATTATATTTTTAGCTTCTGGAATTGTTTCTTTGGCGTCAATACTTGCAAGTTTAGCTTTAGTTATTTCAGGTATAATTTTAGGATTTCCCCTTGAAGCAAATATTTTTGCTACAATAGTAGCCGCGATTGTAATTTATAAGCATAAGGCAAATATAAAACGTTTGATTAGCGGCACGGAAAATAAATTTGATATTTTTGGTAAAAATAAAAAATGAATAAAGCTGATATTATTGCAGAAGTTTCAAAAGTTTTAACCTCTAAAAAAGATGCTGTTTTGGCGGTTGAAAAGATTTTTGAAGAAATGTCTAATGCATTAAAACGCGGCAATAAAGTATCAATTTGCGGTTTTGGAAGTTTTAATATGTTTGTGACAAAAGTTAAAAAGGGCAGAAATCCAAAAACTGGAAAAACTTTACTTTTAGCCCCAAAGAAAAAAATTAGGTTTAAGCAATCAAAAGATTTTTTTGGCGATAAATAGTATAGTTTAATATACAGGAGAGTTTTATGAGTGAGGATTTTGCACAACAGAAAGAATATTATAAAATAGGGGAGATATCTCAAATTGCAGGCGTTGACGCTTATACATTAAGGCATTGGGAAAAAAGAGGATTGTTGACGCCGATGAGAAATGAAACAAAGGTTCGCGTTTATCGGCAGCAGGAAATTGATTTAATAAATGAAATAAAAAGTTTAATAAAAGATGGGATGACGCTCAGCGGGATTAAAAAAAAGTTGGTTGCGCAAAAGCGCAAAAAGAAGTTAATGCCGGAATTAAATTTAGATATTGAAGTTTTACCCGATACAAAAATTTTGCAAGAGATAAAATCGGATCTTTTGCAGCTCTTAAAAGTTTTAAATGATAAATTTTAGCGTCGGGGCGTAGCGCAGTTGGCTAGCGCACTCCCTTGGGGTGGGAGAGGCCGCTGGTTCGAGTCCAGTCGCCCCGAAACTTTAAAGGCGCCGCTCTAAAAGAGCGGCGCCTTTACTTTTTACCAGCGTTTACTTTAGCCCTCTTAAAAAATTGCCGCCGAAATCGCTTTTTATATTGAGCGTTCCATTAAAAGCGTCTAAAACTGTTTTAAGATAATTTTTATTTGGAGGGATGAAAGATAGGTCAATTAAAAAGTTATTTACGCCAAGTTTTGAGAGGTAGGGTTTTTTGTCAAACAGCATCAACGGATATTTTGATATTACTAGAGAATAATTTTTATAAGGCATAATTTGAAGTTCATCTTTACTTGAAGAAATTTTATACATTTTATTTTCTATAAAAATTTTTTCTAATTTCATTTTAGAAATTGCAAGTATGGCAAATCCAGACAAATAAAAAATAGCTCTATTTGCGATATTCATTTTTGCAAGGCGGCTTATATTTTCAAAATCATCCTCAATAGAAAATAAAA
>JAITCX010000121.1 GCA_031282945.1 Elusimicrobiota bacterium | reverse complement strand
AAATAAAAAGAAATAAATTAAATAGCGATATTTTTCTGTTTTTCTTTTGCAGAAAAGAGAAGCAAGTTGCACGTGTCTTTAGAAGTTTTTGTTTCTTTTGGCAAAAGAAATTCCTGTCCCTTTTTTCAAAGAAATAAGTAAGTTGCATGTGTCGTTAGTTTTTCTGCTTCTCTTTTAGCAAAAAAGAGAAGTAAAAATGCGGCTCGCATTGACTTGCAAACTTGCATTTGTGTAAAATTTTAGTTTGCACTGTAATAATTAAAGGAGATATGGATGAAAAAAGTTTTGTTTGCTTCTGTATTGGCGGCGCTGTTAAGCTGCGCGCCGTTATCTCATGCTGTGGAAGTGGGTGATGTTACAATTGGAGTTTTGGGAAATTTGTTTGTAAAAAAGTTTAGCGCCGAAAATAAAGATTTGCCGTATTCCTCCGTCTCAAGCCAAGGGTTATTTAGCGGTCAGCTTATAATAGATAAAAAATTTGATATGGGCGGAGAATTTAGTTTGACCATCGCAATGGGAAACGGCGATAATGTCGGCGGCGCAAATACAAGTCCAGAAGTTATTTTGTCAGATATTTGGTATAGCCAATCCATATTGGAGAAACTGCTTGTAGTGGTTGGACGTTTTGCTCCGCTGGGCGGCGATAATTTGGTTTTGGGAGATGAACAGCGCCAATTTATAAATTCTGTTTTTGTAAAAGATACAAGCGACCGCATTCCTTTTCAAGCGGACGGCGGGGACGCTTGGGGCTTTAGCGCAGACTATGCTTTCTCAGAAGTTTTGGAAGTCGGTTATGGATACAGCGGTCCTATCGGCCAAGCCCCCGACACATTTGTGACCGATTATGAAACTTATCCCGTAACAGTTTACGGTCAAAATGGAGACGTCCTCGTTACAAGCACCGGGACAATAACTGTTCCAGTTGGGCATGTCGTTAAAGGAAAAAAATATTCTCCTGAGGCCGACGGCTACAATGCAGCGGAAGTAAATTTAAAATTGCTAGATAATGGAAACTACAGATTTAAATATTGGCTGTCAAATGATAAGCTGGATGGAGCCGATAAAGGTCCGAGCGGTTTTTCTATGAGCTTTGATCAGCAAATACTTTACGGCATCAGTTTAGGCTTGCGTTTCGGCAATGTCTCAGACGAAAAGACCCTCCCATATTCCACCATAAATAACTTCAGCGTTAAACAAACTTTCAGCTTTGGAATCGGCGCAGACGGCGCCCTTTGGAACCGCGTTTTAGACGGGGCTGGCTTAGCTTTCGGCATTCAAAAACTTTATGCATTAAGCGGCAATCCTCAAATTTCAATTGTGGAAGGTTATTATAAATACTGCCTCACCACTTTCGTTTTTATCACGCCTTCGGTGAGCTATCATGATGTGTCTTCTTTTGCAGATTTAGAAAATTATTTTGAATATGCACTGAGAATGCATGTTGAATTTTAATTGAGGAGATAATATGCAATATTCAAATTTACTTGACCATTTACAAAATGCAAGCCGGCGTTTAAAAATTGAGCATGGTCAAGATTCTTTTTTACTGCTTTCCCCGCAGGAATTATTTTATATTGCTAAAGCGAATTTTAGCGGGTTTTGGTTTTTAATTATAGACGATAAATTTTATGTTATCTGCTCGCAAATGATCAAAGAACAATTGCGCGGTCATTTTGGAAATTGTGCAGAAATTATTGAAGCGGCATATCCAAAAACTTTTTCGCAAACCCTTGTTGAACTTTTAAATAAACATGAAAAGAAAAGTTTTGTTTTGGATAAGGCTAGCTTAGATGTGGATCTCTATCAGACGATACAAGCCGCATTGAGCGCGCAAAAAGATGCGCCGATTGAAATTAAATTAAAGAGCGGCGTTTTAAAAAATATGCGTATGGTTAAAGATGAACAAGAATTGAGTTTGATTAAACAGGCATGCGAAATAGTCAGCCAAACCTGCCAAGAAGCTGTCAGTTTTGTGAAATCTAATTTGTCCAAAAATATTACAGAGCTGGATGTGCATTATAAAATTTTGGAGATTTTTGCAAAGTATAAAACTGAACCGAGCTTTTCGCTCATCATTGCAAGCGGCGCAAATTCTGCAAACCCCCACCATACAAGTTCGCAGGCGGCGGTTTGCGCAAACTCCGTTTTGCTTATGGATATAGGATGCAAATATTTGGGATACTGCTCGGATTTGACTCGCACATACTATATAAAAGACGATACGCCCAACGCTAAAGTTATTGTGGATGAGAAAGAATTTAATGAGGCTTATCTCAAAGTGCAAACCGCACAAGAACTTGCAATCCAAAAAGCGCGCGCCGGCGTAAAGGCTGCAGACGTGGATTTTGCGGCTCGGAATTCTTTTGGCGCGGAT
The DNA here is from genome assembly GCA_031282945.1 of Elusimicrobiota bacterium. Taxonomy (GTDB): domain Bacteria; phylum Elusimicrobiota; class Endomicrobiia; order Endomicrobiales; family Endomicrobiaceae; genus JAITCX01. Next base: position 2,888 of record JAITCX010000121.1, on the reverse strand, counting down.
GCCAAATATTTTATTCATGGTTTAGGTCATGGCGTGGGCATAGATATCCATGAAGATCCGTATTTGGCGCCCAGAGCGCAGGGGAAACTCCAAGAGGCGATGGTTGTGACCGTTGAGCCCGGAATATATTTTGACGGAAAGTTTGGAATAAGAATAGAGGATACAGTAGTTATTACAAAAGACGGGTGCAAATTATTGACCAATGCGCCCTATAAATTTTAGGAGAGAATAAAAATGATTTCAACATCAGATTTTAAAAACGGCATGAATATTTTAGTAGATAATGAACCTTATCAAATTACATGGTTTCAAAATCACAAGCCGGGAAAAGGCGGCGCGGTAATGCGCGTAAAACTAAGACATTTAAAAAAGGGCGGCACAATTGAAAGAACTTTTAAATCAGGGGAGAAATTTGAACAGTTGAGCGTTAAAAGACAGAAAAAACAGTTTCTCTATAAAGAGGGTGAGAACTTTAATTTTATGGATATGAACACTTATGAACAGCTAAGCGTTGCTCCTGAAATTATCGGCGGTCTTGTGAAATTTTTGAAGGAAAATATTGAAGTGGACGCTGTTTATTTAGAGCAGGAATTAATAGGCATTGAAATGCCCGCCATAATAGAAATGACAATCGCTGAGTCCGAGCCCGGCATAAAAGGCGATTCAGTTTCAAATTTAACTAAAATGGCAAAACTTGAGACGGGCGCCGATATAAAAGTTCCGCTTTTTATTAAAGAGGGCGATAAAATAAAAGTAGACACCAGAACAGGTGAATATGTAGAAAGGGTATAAAAATGAATGCTCAAGAAATTAAAGAATTTTTAAAATCTTTAAGAAAAACAGATGTGGCTGAACTCGTTTATAAAAGCGAGGATGGATCGGTTTCATTTAAAAAAGATTTATCGCAAATTGTAAAAAGAGAAGCCCCTATTGTTGAAGGCGCCGTTGTTGTAGATAATGCCGCTGCAGTTAAAAAAACGCTTGCGGTTATCAAGTCTGAAAGCGTTGGGATTTTTTCAATGAAATCAGACGAGGATAAACCTTCGCTTGCGCAAGTTGGAATAAAGGTGAAAGTTGGGCAAAAAGTGGGACAGGTTGAGGCGATGAAAATTGTTAAAGATGTAATTTCAAAAGTTAAAGGCGAGATAGTTGAAGCGTTGGTTTCTGACGGACAAAAAGTTGAATGGGGGCAGGAATTATTTTTGGTTGATACAAGCGGCAAATGAGTTGCAGAAATATAAAATCAAAATTAAGGCGGTAGAGAGATGTTTAAAAAAATATTGATTGCAAATAGAGGCGAAATAGCTTGTAGAATTATTAGAGCTTGTAAAGAGATGGGAATAAAAACGGTAGCTGTACATTCTGATGTGGACAGAGACTGTCTGCATGTAAAATTTGCAGATGAAGCTATTTGCATTGGACCCGCTCCCGCTACAGAAAGTTATTTGAATATACCCAGCATTATGGCGGCGGCGGAAATTTCTGGGGCAGATGCAATTCATCCGGGCTATGGTTTTTTGGCGGAGAATACTTATTTTGCCGAGGTCTGCCATGCTTGCGGTTTGCATTTTATAGGTCCGAGCAAAGAATCTATTGAGCAAATGGGCGACAAAATTGCCGCGATATCTTTGATGAAAAAAGCAGGCGTGCCTGTTGTGCCCGGATCTGATGGAGCGATAGATGCGCAGGATCCAAAAATTGCAAGCCTTGCAAAAAAAATTGGATATCCCGTAATAATTAAAGCCACAGCCGGCGGCGGCGGAAAAGGCATGCGCATTGTGCATGTTGAGGACGAGTTGAAAGATGCAATAATGCTTGCTCAAAGCGAAGCGAAAGCAAATTTTTCCAATGATGAAGTCTATATGGAAAAATATATAGAGGAACCGCGTCATATAGAATTTCAAATTTTAGGCGATAAGTTTGGCAATGTGGCGTATTTGCCCGAGAGGGATTGTTCTATACAGCGCCGCCACCAAAAACTCTTAGAGGAAAGCCCCTCGCCTTTTATAAATCCAAAGTTGAGGAAAACAATGGGCAGGGCGGCGAGGAAAGCCGCAAAAGCTGTAAATTATGTCACTGTGGGAACAGTGGAATTTTTGGTTGACAAAAAAGGCAATTTTTATTTTATGGAAATGAATACCAGAATACAAGTTGAACATCCCGTAACGGAAGTTATAACAGGATTGGATTTAGTTAAAGAACAAATAAAACTTGCAAGCGGGTATAAGCTTTCAGTGCATTCGGATAGAATAAAAATTTTGGGGCATGCAATAGAATGCAGAATAAATGCAGAAGATCCCGATGCAAATTTTATTCCGTCTCCCGGACTTCTCGGCACGACATATTTTCCCGGCGGTCCCGGGGTGAGAGTTGACACTCATGTTTTTAGCGGTTATACAATTCCGCCTTATTATGATAGTTTGATAGCAAAAATTATAGTTTTGTCGCCTGATAGAGACGATGCAATAAGCAGAATGTCGCGCGCTTTAAAAGAAGTTGAGACGCAAAATATAAAGACGACCGCCCCTTTGCATATAAAAATTATGGAAAATGAAGAGTTTAAATCGGGCGTTGTGACAACGGACTTTTTGCAAAAATATATTTATAAAACACAGGAGTAAGGATATTTTAAATGCATTGCCAAAAAGCAAAATTTGGAATTTTTAAGATGATTTTATTTTATAAAAGGAGATAGAGTGAAAGAAGTTATAGAAGAATTAATACAATCTAGCTTGCAAGCAAAACAGTCTATGCTTTGCGATACGCAAATAGATGCAATTTATAAAATATGTCAAAAAATAGAACAGACTTATAAAAACGGCGCAAAAACCCTCATTTGCGGAAACGGCGGTTCGGCTTCTGATGCATTGCATTTTAGCGCCGAGATT
>JAITCX010000109.1 GCA_031282945.1 Elusimicrobiota bacterium | reverse complement strand
TTCCACCTCTTGTGAAACCAAACCCATTGATCAGGATAACGTTGAATATGATCTTGCAAAATTAAAGTGGCTTTCTGCGTCAAATTTATAATATCTTTCTGTTTGTCTCCACTTGGAGTTATCGTCACAGGTCCTTTAATAACTGTTCGGTGATTAAACTTTCCAACCCTCATATCCATTCCCACCAAAACCGTTGCTCCCGTTTTTAATGCAAGTGAAGCTAAACCTAAAGGAGTACGGGCAGGATGGCCAAAAAAATCTACCATAACGCTTGGAACATTCGTATCTTGATCTATAAGCATTGCAATGATTTCGCCATGCTTTAAAGCCTTTAAAAGTTTTTTAGCGCTGTCTTTGGTGTCGCGCAAAATCACATTTACGCCTTTTTGCTCTCTATAATTTACAAGCATATCATTTAATCCGTCAATGTAAATTTTCTTTGCAACCACATTTACTTTAACTCCAAGCTTTGCAACAGCGGCCGCCGTAATCTCCCAGTTGCCCGTATGAGCGCTTACAAAAAGCGTCCCATTGCCTTTTTTAACGGATTCTAAAATTAAATCTACATTTTCTATCTCGGAAATTTTAGCTAAAAATCTTTTATTTAGTTTTGGAAAATTTGCAAGCTCAAAAAAATTACGCGTCTGATTTATAAAAATATTTTTAACTACCTTTTTTATCCATTTATCATCTGCATTTGGAAAAGCTAACTTCAAATTCCGCTTGGCAATATCGGCGGCGTCTCTAGTGAGATACGGAGCGATACAACCAAAAAAAACAGACAAGGGTCCCACCGCAAACTTATACGGAATTAGCAAAACAAGTTTGGAAATAACCCATGCGCCATAATAATAAAACCGCCTGCGAATTTTTTTTATCATTTTGCGTGCGCAAAAATCTAAATTCCAAGTATAGAGGTATTGGGTAAATCTTTATCCAGCCATGGCGTAATTTCCATCGGAGGAGTTACCATATAATCAGCTAAAATTATATTGCCTAAAAAAAATACTATCACTAAAAAAACTAAAATGCATGCCATAAATATTCCAAGCCATTTGTATGTAGGCATCCAAGGCTTAACTAATCCTTCATTGCTTGGCGCAGTGGCGCCGCCTTGCGAATTTACGTTTTCAACTTTTTTAAAATTATTCTGTTTCATTTTACCGCCTCATCAATTTTTTTAATTTCTTTTAGCATCATCGCAAGCGTTTCTAAATCCAATGAATTAGGTCCGTCTGAAAGAGCTTGCGAGGGATTATCATGAGTTTCCAAAAATAATGCCGCTACGCCAACTGCCGCCGCCGCCCTTGAAAGCGGATAAATAAATTCGCTCTGCCCCCCGCTGGAATTTTCTTTACCTGAAGGCAGCTGCACGCTGTGGGTTGCATCAAAAATTACAGGATAGCTGAAACTTTTCATAATTTCTATGCCTCTAAAATCCACCACCAAATTATGATAGCCAAAACTTGATCCGCGCTCAGTTAAAGAAATCTTTTTATTGCCAAAAGTTTCAGCTTTTTTTATAACATGGCGCATATCCTCCGGAGCCAAGAATTGACCTTTTTTAATATTGATTGGTTTTTGCGTTTGACTGGCCGCTTTTATAAGATCCGTTTGCCGAGACAAAAAAGCAGGTATCTGCAGCATATCCGCAACCTTTGCAACTTCTTGCGCCTGCACAGGCTCATGAATATCTGTTAAAATGGGGATATTTAATTTTTCTTTTACCTTTGCCAAAATTTTTAAACCCTTTTGCAGACCAGGTCCCCTAAACGAATCTACAGACGAGCGATTTGCTTTGTCAAAGGACGCTTTAAATATAAATGGAAATCTTAAATCTGAAATAATCTTTTTTAATTTGCTTGCAAGCTCTATGCAATGTTGCTCACTTTCAATCACGCAAGGACCCGCAATTATAACAAGCGGAAAATCATTTGACAAAATTACTCCATTTGCAATTTCAACTCTTGTATGCTCCATAAAAATACTCCTTAATTTATATCAATAATTTATTCAATACTTAATAATAAAACTTTTTAAATTCATATTTATTGCCATTATAAATTTTCACCGCGCAATATTTTCTCAACTTTTTCTATATCGGACGGCTCATCCACGCCAATGCTGTCGGCGTCTGAAATTACAATTTTAACTTTATAACCATTTTCTAAGGCGCGTAATTGTTCAAGGGATTCGGCCTGTTCAAGTTTTGAAGGAGCGGAATTTGCAAAGTTAATTAAAAAATTTCGCTTATATCCATAAATTCCAAGATGTTTAAAATATGTTATATCAATATTGGCGCGGTTGTATGGAATAAGTGAGCGCGAAAAAAGCAAAGCGTAAAAATTTTTATCAAAAACAACTTTTACATTGTTGGGATTTTTTGCAGATTGCTCGTCTGCAAAAGGATAAGCGGCGGTTATAAAATTTAAGTTCTCATCGGTTTTGAGTTCGCTTATCAGTTTATCTACAAGAAACGGACTTACGAGCGGTTCGTCCCCCTGCACATTTATAAAAATATCTACGTCCTGCAAAAATTTTTCAGCAACCTGCGCAATTCTATCCGTTCCGCTTTTGCAATTAATGTCCGTCATAAAAACATTTACATGTTCATTTTTTAGAGCATTTACAATTTTTTCATCGTCAGTAGCGACAGCTATAATATCTACATTTTTACATTTTTTTACTCTATCTAAAACATGCAAAATTAACGGGCGCCCATTTATATTAGCTAAAATTTTTCCATAAAATCTGCTTGAGCCAAGTCGGGCTGGAATGACAATAGCGGTTTTCATTTGTAAAAATCCTCTACGGCAGCCTGCAGCTCTGTAATGGTAGTTGTGGCTGTGCCGAGCTTGCCGACAACAATGCCTGCCGCAAAATTTGCAATTTCGGATGCCGCTAAAAAATCAGCGCCCGAAGCTAAAGCTAAAGTTAAAGTTGAAATAACAGTATCGCCCGCCCCCGTAACATCGTAATCTTCTTTTGCGCGCGTTGGAATATTCGTAATTTTATTCGGCTCTATCAACATCATTCCTTTTTCGCTTCTGGTTATTAAAACGGAAGCTGAATTGAGCAAATTCAAAATTTCTTTTCCCAAAACCGCAAGCTCCTCATCGGTATCAATATTTTTTGCATGCATCCCCTCTATAGCTTCTTTGGTATTTGGAGTAATAGTGGTGATACCCTTATACTTTTCAAAGTTGTCTAGTTTTGGGTCTACTGTTATAGGTATATTTTTTTTATGCGCAAGAGCTATCGCTTCTTTTAAAACTCCATTGCTGACAACGCCCTTGCCATAATCGGAAATTATTATGCCCGTCGCAAAGTCAATTGCCTTTTGCAGATTTTCTATAATGTTAGCTTCAATGCCGCCCGCCAAAGCTCCTTTTATTTCTTTATCAACCCTACAAACATGCTGGCTTGAGGCAATTATGCGCGTTTTAATTATGGTGGGTTTAGAAGGATCCTCCACCACATATTTGCTTGAAATATTTTTTTGCGCCAATAGAGATTTTAAAGATTGGGCTTCAATGTCGGCGCCTATTGAGCTTATTAAAAAAGCTTTGCCGCCAAAACTTGCAATATTTGCGGCAACATTGCCCGCGCCGCCAAGCGTTTGAGTTTGGCGTAAAACTTCCACAACGGGAACGGGCGCCTCAGGGGAAATTCTTTTTACCGCGCCCCAAATAAATTCGTCCACCATAGTGTCGCCTATAACAATTATGGATTGATCTTTAAAGGAGTTTATCGGTTCCAACAATTTCATAAATATCTCCC
>JAITCX010000107.1 GCA_031282945.1 Elusimicrobiota bacterium | reverse complement strand
GCCTGCACAATTAAAACTTTGTCTTTTTCAATGTCGCATTGCTGTTTTAAAAGACTTTTAAACTGCCAAATATTTTCCAGCTGCAGCCACTTTCTTTCGGCATTTAATTTTATGATGTCGGTGTAGAGAGTTTGAGCTTGAAACTTGTCGCGCGCCATTAAAAGCTGAGCCGATAAACTTCCCCGACCCATACGCCCTGCGGAGTTTAAAACGGGAGTGACCAGCCAAGAAATGCTCTTTGCGGTAATATTGTAGGATGTTTTAGTTTTTAATGTATCTTCAATTAAAAGCCCAAGACCCGGGCGGGCATTTGGAAATTTTGCAAGAACTTTTAAACCTTCTTTTACAATAATCCTATTTTCATCTAAAAGCGGCATGGAATCCGCAATCGTCCCCAATGCGCATATATCCAAATTTTCATTGAAAAAATCATAATAGGGCTGAGCCGCGAAATCCCTTTTTAACTTTAAACTTAAAATTTTCTCTAAAGTATCAGCTTCCTCATCAAAAATAATTATCTTGTCTTTTAATAAAACATCTCTTGAAATTAAAGCTTGGGCGCATTCTTTGCTTGATGTATAAACCCTATAAGCGTTTTTAATTTCAGCTTTGAGATCGGCTAAATCTTGAAAATCTTTTCTGGAAATTTCAACATCATTATAAAGCCATAAAAGTTTGCCGCTAAAATCCTGCCCATCCCCAGAAGCAATAAAAAGCAAGTTTTGTTTGGCATACTGTTTTTCATAAGACATTATAAGCGCCCAAGAAAGTTTTAATGCAACCCCGCATCCAGCTAAATCTTTAAAAGGATATCGCGAGTCTTTAACTTTGGGGTCTAGGCAGGCAAAAGGTTTGGGAAAAGCGTCTTCAACGGGCTCGTGATGATCAGTTAAAATGACGTCCATTCCCAAACTTTTTGCATATTCTATTTCCTCTTTTGCGCAAATTCCGCAATCCACCGTTATCAAAACTTTTATGTCGTTTGAAGCATACTGCGACAAAATATCTTTGTGAATCCCATACCCCTCGCTTGAGGGGACATACCAAACAACTAAACCGCCCAATTTTCTAATGGTGTCTACCACAATATTTACCGCTGTAATGCCGTCCACATCTCTGTCGCCGTAAACTAAAATAAATTCCTCATTGTCTATAGCGCGCCTAATGCGGTCAACGGCGGTTTGCATTTGTTCAAATAAAAATGGACTTGCCAAATCTTCTAAACCGCCGTTTAAAAATAAAGAGAGTTTTTTTGGCGTATCTATACCGCGGGAATATAAAACCTTTAAAAGTTTTGGATGTAAAAAATTGTCCGGCTGATAAATTTCTGGAAAATCTTTTTTGGTACATTCATTTAAAATTTTCCATTCTTTAACGCTTTGATGTGCCATGGATTAAATTACTTCCTTTATAATCGCTTCAGGCAATGGTTTATCACTCGAGATTATATAACTGTCATTTAAAATTAAAGCCGCTTTTTCTAACGCTTCTTTATTATTAGTTTCAAACCGGCATAAAGGCTCGCCCGCCGCAACGGCATCGCCCGTTTTTTTATAAAAATAAATGCCCGCCGCAGGATCTACTTTATCCTCTTTTTTCTCGCGCCCCGCCCCCAAAACAACGCTGGCAATGCCAATATCGCGCGTGCGCATTTGCAAAATAAAACCAGATTTATGCGCCTTAATTTCTTGAGAATATTTTGTCTTAAGCGGCAACAAACTTAAATCGTCTACCACTTCAGCCTTCCCGCCCTGCAGCTCTATAATTTTTCTAAACTTTTCAATCGCCGCTCCAGAGTCAATTTGTTTTTGCGCTAAAACTTTTGCATCCTCAAAACTTCCCGCTTTTTTTGCATGATAAATCATAGATGCCGCCAAGTCCAATGAAAGCTCAGACAAATCATTTTCTATGCGCCCTTTTAAAATTTCTATAGCTTGCGCAATTTCATTTGCATTGCCCGCGCAATTTCCCAAAGGCGTGTCCATATCCGTTATAAAAGCCTTCATCTTTTTATTAAAACGCACGCCGATTGCAATTAATTTTTGCGCCAAATCTCTAGCCCTTTTCATATCGGACATAAATGCGCCGTTTCCTGTTTTCACATCTAAAACAATAATATCAGCGCCTTCGGCAATTTTTTTAGACATAATGCTTGCGCATATTAAAGGTATGCTCTCAACCGCAGCGATTGCATCGCGCAAAGCGTAAATTTTTTTATCGGCAGGCGCCATATTCGGCGTCTGCCCAACCAATGCGCATCCAATTCTATCTACCGTGTCAAAAAATTCTTGATTGTCTAAATTTGTTCTAAACCCCGGAATGCTCTCCAGTTTATCTAATGTTCCGCCGGTATGGCCAAGCCCCCTGCCCGACATCATTGGAACCGCAACATCGCAGCAGGCAACTATCGGAGCCAAAATTAAAGATGTCCCGTCCCCAACGCCGCCCGTGGAATGTTTATCGGCCTTGGGCTTTTTGATTGCAGACCAATCCATTATGTCGCCTGAATTTAGCATGCTTGAGGTGAAACAAAAAGTTTCGTCATCGTTTAATCCTCTTATAAAAACAGCCATTAAAAATGCGGCCATTTGATAGTCGGGCAAATCGCCGTTTGAATAGCGCATAATCATGAAATCTATTTCTTGAGCGGTTAAAACCTG
>JAITCX010000086.1 GCA_031282945.1 Elusimicrobiota bacterium | reverse complement strand
TATTGACTAATAACTTGTGATTAAGTATAATTTAACTTTTGTGTAAACACCGAGCTAATTTTTAAATGGAGTTTAGGAATGATAGATTTACATATGCATACTTTTTTTTCGGACGGCGTTTTAATTCCCTCTGAGTTGGTCTACACTGCAAAAACGCGCGGATACTCCGCAATGGCGATAACCGATCATATAGATTTTTCTAATATGGAATCAGTGATCCCAAAAATTTTAAGAGTTGTAGACGATTTGTCTAAACATTATAACTTGACAGTTTTGCCGGGGGCGGAACTCACTTATGTCCCCCCAAAACTTATAGATAAAGCAGTTAAAAAGTGCCGCCAGCTTGGAGCCAAAGTAATTGTTGTGCATGGCCAGACGGTGGCGGAAAATGTTCCCCCTGAAACAAATTTTTATGCCGTGCAGGCGGATATCGATATTTTGGCGCATCCCGGAGTTTTGACAAAAGAAGTCGCTCAAATTGCAAAAGATAGAGATGTAAAAATTGAAATAACTACACGTAAATATCATAGCGTTGCAAATATGGAAGTTGCAAAAGTTGCTCGGGAAGTAGGCGCAAAAATGATTTTAAATACAGACAGCCATGTCCCAGAAAACTTGATGACAAAAGAACTTATTGAAACAACATTAAGAGATGCTAATATCCCGCTAGATTTTTTTGAGATCATGCAGAAGCGCTCTCTGGAGATAGTTTCAAAGTATAAATAATAACCGTAATAAATCGGTAAGTTAAGGAGAAAATGTAAATGGACAACACAGCTTTTGGAAAAACAGAGAAATCAGGCGTTTTGGGCTTTTTGAAAGAACCTAAAAAGCTCATTGCAGTTATTGTGGCGGCGGTAGTTATAATTGTTTTAATTATTGTGTTTGCGGTAAGCGGAGGCGGCAAGGCCAATGCAGAAGCGTCAGATAAACTTTCGCAAGCCTATGCAAGTTTTTCAGTCGGCAATCAGGATGCGGGGTTAGCTTTGCTTAACGATTTAATTGAAAATTATTCTAAGACCCCAGCGGCATATCAGGCAAGACTTTTCTTGGGCGACTACTACACAAGCGTTCAAAATTATCCGGAAGCTTTGAGATTTTTATTGCAGACCAGCAATGACGCAAAACCTGAAGATCTTAGACCTTTGGCTCTTGCCAGAATTGTCAATATTTGGGACATTAGAAATGAATTCGTAAATGCAAAAGATGCGGCTCAAGAATTTGTAAATAAATATCCTGATCATTTCTTGACAAAGAGCATTTATCTCTCGCTTGCAAGATACTATGCATTGATAGGCGATGTTGACAATGTCAGGAGAGTTTGCAATGAGATATTGGTGAAATTCCCGGGTTCCGAGGAAGCTACAATCGCAGACAATACCATTAAATCATTGGCATAAATTTTTAGTAGAAATTAAATAGGCTTGGGCTGGCGGCGGCGTAAAGCCGCCGCCCCCCAAGTTTTTTGTTATTTAGGGGCATTACAGAGGAGGTCAATTCGTGAAAAAAATATTTGCCGCATTAGCTTTAATTTTTGCAGGGCATACTTTGGTTTTTGCCCAAGACGTTAGAGTTGTTGACTACACAAATGAGCTTGCGCAAAATCTTGGGGGTAGGACGGGGCTTGGCGTTGAATATATTAGCTATCGCGGATTTGACGAAAATAGCGAAATTCCCGCTTTAACCGTAAGATATTGGATTGACGACAATGTAAGCGTTGAAGCTCAGCTTGGATGGAGTTCCGCTAAAACAAGAGATGTGCTTTTTTTGGGCGGAAAATTTTTAGCTATCATCAAAAATTTTAAGACGATAAATATCTATGCCAGCGCATTCGGCGGCGGCGGATATGCAAATAATAAAGGGTCTTATGGGAACGAGCAATCGGAAGTTTTTAAGTTTGGTGCGGGGCTTGGGGCGGAATGGTTTGTGGTTGACAGATTGTCGCTTTCTTTTGAAGGCGGTCTTGAATGGATGTTTAATACTAACGGCAATATTGGAAATTCTTTTGGAATATTTGGGGATTTAGTAAATAGAGCTGGGGTAAGGTTTTACTGGTGAGATTATGCCTTTTGAAATAGAAAAATTAGACATTGCGGATGTTTTATATATAAAAGCAAAAAAGTTTGCAGACGATAGAGGTTTCTTTGCGGAACTCTATAAAGAGGATATTTTTAAGCAGGCGGGCATCCCCGATATAAAGCAAATAAACTTTTCAAAATCCGTCAAAGGCGTTTTGCGCGGTTTGCATTTTCAGCTTCCGCCTTTTGCGCAAGGTAAAGTTGTCAGAGCTGTCAAAGGCGAAATTTTTGATGTAGCTGTTGATTTGAGAAATGATTCCGCTACTTTTGGGCGCTGGGTTGGAAAACGTTTAGTTGAGGATGAATTTAATATGCTCTATATCCCCGAAGGCTTTGCCCATGGTTTTGAAGTTTTGTCAGCGGAGGCGGAATTTGAATATTTCTGCACGCAAAGTTATGCTCCCCAATATGAAAGAGGCATCCTCTATAATGACCCATCCATAAACATTTCTTGGTCAACTAAAAATCCAATTGTCTCTCCTAAAGACGCTAAAAATCCTCCATTTTCAAAAACGCAAAAATATTTTTAATCCCAAATTTATTTTAAATTTATATAAATTTCATTTGCAAATTTTATGAAATGCATTAAACGTTAAACCATTGAGATTTTTATTTTTTACAATGGTTTTTCGCTTTGATAATTTTGTAAGATTTATGTTTATTAAAATAATAATTTTAAAAACAAGGAGCTTTTTTTGTCTATCCAAAAGTTAATTAAATCAACTTTTCTCGTCTGTTTTTTAAGTATATTTTTGTTTAGTTCTTGTTATGGACCGAGTTATCCAAAAGAGGATCTAAACAAAAGTTTAAGCGAATTAATTTTTAAAGAAACGGGCGTTGTTCCCAGCGTTTTTATAGTCGGGCGCACAATTTATTTAGATATTGAAATTGACGGATTATTGTCTATGGATCAAGCGCAATTGAGCGAAGCTTTTAAAAAACTGCAAATTTCCGCTTCAGATATTGTGCGGGTGGTTTTAAGCAGCGATGCCGATATTAAGTTTATGGTGATAAACGCTTTTAGCGCAGACAAAAGCCTGCTTTTGCAGTTGGCGCAAGATATAGACGATTTTAAACAATATTATTATATGAATATTTCTCAAGAGGATTATCAAACGCGCACAATTTTAACAACCACATTAAACAGCGTTTATGTTGAGGAAATTTTAAATGATAGGCATGACTGGACATTGGATGAATTTGTAGGTCAGTTGATTGTTGCAAATGTGGGATTGGCTTTTATGGCCAACCCATTTTTAGCTGAAATTATCGTTCCATACCGTCCGTATTTTTATAAGGTGGAAAACGGCGTATTATTTGCAAAAACTAAAGTTGATAAAATGGATGTTCAAACAAGCCAATTGCTGCGCAATAGTTTTTATGCGCAAGGTTTAGAATTTACAAAAAAATATGCCGCAAATATAAAAAGCATTATACTTGCGGCATATAATGGAAAAGTTTTATTCGGCGTTGATTTGGAATAAAGTTTATCTGCGCCTCAATGCCGCTATATAAGTTGGAAACGGCACAACTTTTTTAGATCTGCCAAGCCAAACATAAGCGCTAAAATTTCCGCCTAATTTCATTTTTTTCAAGTCCGAATCATCGCCGCTCATTGTGTGCCAAGCCGTTCCAATTATATTTTTGCCTCCAGATTGAGCGCCGTAAGCGCTGAGGTGGGAACGCAAAATCTCTAAAGCTTCCTGAGGATTTGGCATTAAAGTTATAAAGTTTACCTGCAAAATATTTGCATATCCAGACGGATTGCGTTTATAGCTTACATTATAATCTATGCCTTCTATGAGTTTTGCGGAACAAAAATTTGAAAAGGCAAACAAAAAAACTAAACTTAAAATAATTTTTTTCATGATGATTTTTCAATCGCCTCCTCTATGCTTTTTGCGCCCATTGCGGCATGTTTGTCAACATTAATTTTATTTTTCAAATTGTAATGCAAATTTCCCGCTCCTGCAACGCATCCCCCAACGCAAGCCATCCCTTCAATAAGATTGTCCTCGCCCACTTTTGCCGCCGCTTTAGTTAAAGCTCTTTTGCATTCGCTCAGTCCGCTGCAGGCGCAGGCTTTTATTTGAAAATCTAAATTTTGTTCTTTCATCGCTTCCGTTACCGCCGCGCTTACGCCGCCGCTTCTTGCAAAAATTCTGCCAAAATAAGACGCTTCATTAAAAGGCGTTTCCTCAAGTTCTTCAGCTACAATATCCTTGCTTTCTATTAAAGCTTGCAGTTCTTCATAAGTTATGACGCTGTCTACCCAAGGGGCGACTTCCGGTTTTTGATATTCCATTTTCTTTGCAACGCAAGGTCCAATGAAAACGACTTTTGCGTCTGGATCTTTTTCTTTGAGAAAGCGCGCGATTTCGCCCATCGGGGATAAATTATGTGAAACGGCGTCCGCCATTTTAGGAAAGTTTATATTTACAAATTTTACAAAACTAGGACAACAGGAAGTTGTTAAGAAATGTTTTTTTGCAAGTTCTTGAGCTTCTTTTTTTGCTACCATATCCGCTCCAAGCGCAACCTCACGCACCTCGCAAAATCCCAATTTTTTTATCGCCGTAATGAGCTGGCCGAGCGTTGCATATTCAAATTGGCCGACTATAGATGGAGCGCAAATCGCATAAATTTTTTCTTTGCGTTTTAGCATATCTATCACATTTAAAATATAAGATTTATCGTTTATTGCGCCGAAAGGACATTTTACTATGCAGGCGCCGCAAGAAACGCATTTATTGTTGTCTATCACGCTGACGCCGTCGCTATTTCTTTTTATTGCATTTGCTTGGCAGGCTATTTCGCAAGGGGGAATAAAATTTATAATGGCTGAATACGGGCAGGCTTTTGCGCATAGACCGCAATTTATGCATTTGGTTTTGTCAATGTGGGAGGTTTGATCTTTCATGAGGCTTATTGCATCTTTGGGGCATACTTCCAGACAATTGTGCGACAGACAACCGCGGCAAATATTTGTGACATTGTAGCCGTCTACAGGACAGCCGTCGCAGGCAATATCTAAAACTTCCACGACATTTGGATTTTCTCGGTTTCCGCCCATAGCCATTTTTACGCGTTCAGCTAAAATGGCGCGTTCTTTAAAAACGCAGCAGCGGTGAGTTGGATGGGGGCCGGGCATAATCTTTTTTGGAATATCGCCAAGAATTGACAAGAGATTGTCGTCAAATGCCGCTCGGGCAATTTCTGTTAAAACTTGATGTTTAAGCAGTTTAACGGTTGAGTCAAATTTCTTCATTGTGTCTCCTATTAGTTTCTAATTAAAAATTGGCTAAAAATTGGGAAAATTGTAATCAAAATATATGTAATTAAAAATCCTAAAAAGAAAGGCATTTGGCCTTTGGCAATTTCTCCAATTTTTAAACCAGAAAATGTTTTTGCGGCAAAAATATTTACAGCTACCGGCGGAGTTACCGCTCCCACAACCGCCCCCACGCAGATTATCATTGCAAAATGCATTTGCGATACGCCAAGCCCCTGCGCTATCGGCAAAAGCGCCCCCACCAGCAAAACGCAAATTGCCGCTCCGTCTATGATAGTTCCTAAACACAATACAATAAATGCGCAGATAATACAAAAAGTTAAAGCGTTTAAATTTAAGTTAAGCGCCATCGCCCCAAACCATGCTGAAATTTGGGAGTTTTGTAAAACGAAAGAAAATATATTTGCCGCCGCAATTATAAAAAGGATCATAGCCGAACTTTTTATGGAGTTTATAAGAGCGCTTCCCAGATCTCTTAGCTTGAGGCTTTTATAGAGGAAAGCGCTTATTAAAATTGTATACAGCGCTCCCACCGCCCCCGCCTCAACAGCTGATAAAATTTTAAAGTAAATGCCCCCAAAAATTATTATAGCAATTACAAATATGGGAAATGTTTTAATCAAAGATTTTATGAAAACTTTTAAATTAAATTTTTGTATTGGCGCGGTATTGGTTTTAGCTCTATCTCTTTTTGAAACGATAGCGCAAATTATTAAAAGCGCAAAAAGTAAAATCAGGCCGATTCCAAGTCCGGCGCTAAACAAATCTGTAACGGAAACTTTTGCAATTGAGGCGTATACTATCATTATAATGCTTGGCGGAAAAATTGAGCCAAGCGATCCCGCAACGGAAAATATGCCGGCGGAGCGGCTTTTGGGATACCCTAAAGCTGTCATTTCAGGATAGAGCGTTGACCCAACGGCAACCACCGTGACGGGAGCGGGTCCGCTTAGCGCGCTAAACATTGCGCAAGCTATGATTGCAATATAATTTAGACCCCCGCTGGTTTTTGAGATAAATACATTTATAAATTCTATAAGTCTTTTGGAAATGCCCCCCGCAAGCATTATATTTCCCATCAGCAAAAAAAACGGGATGGACATCAGGGGGCTTAAATCTGCGGCCGGCGGATTTAGCGCCAACGCAAGCCGCGCCGCCAGCGAATCAAAGGGCAGTCCTGAAAAAAGCGCGCCTACGGCGGCGCATAAGCCCAAGCTTATGGAAATTGGAACTCCAAAAAATAGGAAAAGTATGAGAAGCGCAAATAAAATTATGACAGCAGTGATAGACATTTTTTCTCCTTAATTTTTTGCCAATTTGAAATGAAACTCAATAGTGCGGAATTTGTTTATTATTTAATAGTTGTATGAAATTCGTCAAATATTTTTCGTCTACGGCGTCAAAAGATGCCAGTTTATCGCTGTCTATATCTAAAACGCCGATAACTTTTTGCCCATCAAAAACGCATAAAACTATTTCGGATTTTGAGGCGCTGTTGCAGGCGATGTGGCCGGGAAATTTATTTACATCTTCAACAATTATAGTTTTTTTGTTTTGCCAAGCGCTGCCGCAAACGCCTTTGCCGAATGGGATTTCCATACAGGCGATCGGACCTTGAAAAGGCCCTAAGGTCAGTTTATCGCCGTTTACTAAATAAAATCCTACCCAAAAAAAGTTGAAGGAATATTTTAATGCCGCCGCTAAATTTGCCATGGCGGAAATTAAATCGGTTGAATCTTTAAGCAGTTCTGTGACGCCGGCAAGCAATTGGATATACTTTTGGCTTTTTTTAGTTTTTGTGACGATTAGTTGTTCTACCATGAGGACAGACTCCTTTTGATGTTTGCAAGAGTTGGTATTGTTGTATTTTATAAAAAAATGCAAAGCTTTGCTTATTTTGGACAGCTCATTTCTCTTTTGGAAAAGAGAAATAGAAAACTAAGACATGTTTCTCTTTTTGAAAAAGAGAAACAGAAAAACTAAAGGCGGGTTAAACTAATTCTCTCTTTGGGAAAGAGAGACAGAAAAATATCGCTATTTAATTTCTTTCTTTTTATTTTTTCGCACTTCCTTTTTTACTAAGAGCAGGCGCTTAAAATCCATTTTTAAAAATTCATTTCTTTCTCATTGAAAGTTCATAACTTCTTTTCCCTTTATCAAACTCTTTATATTTTTTTGCGCTCCCTTTTTATTTTTTAGCCACGCGCCATGCGAAAATTTTTTTCGCCCCCGCGCCGACTCTACTTTTGACGTGACTGACAGCAGTCTGTACTGTCACGCCCGCCTGGGTGAGGGCAAAGGAAACTTCCAGTTTCCTTGCCCTCTTGGCGAAAAAAATTTCTCGCATAGACAGGCGCTTTGCCGCTTACGCTAGGCTAAAAAATAAAAAGAGCGCCCGAGAGGGTACGACACGGCAAAGACATGCGTTAGGGTTTTCTAAGACGCCCAACAAAAGAGCGCGGGCGATAGTACGACACGACGAAAGACATTTTGAGACTATCTGTCAAAAAAATCCACGATAATCTATACATCCCTCAAATACACAAAATAAATTGACAGGAATTTTTTCTCCTCATAGGCGCTAAGACCGCAGCGCTGGGTGTTTTGAGAAATATATAATCGGCGCTAGGGTTTCTCAAGACATCTATTAGTCGGGAGAGGAGACGACAATAACAAATAGCAATATCTTGTCTTTGTCATTAACTTTGTTCTGGCGTATTTTCGCCTGCGTTCTTTTGGTTTTGCGGCGTAGCGGAGCGTAAGCGCTGTTATGCGAGAAATTTTTTTCGCCAAGAGGGCAAGGAAACTGGAAGTTTCCTTTGCCCTCACCCAGGTGGCGTGACAGTACAGAATGCTGTCTGTCACGTGGAAAAGTAGATTTTGCGCGGGGGCGAAAAAAATTTTCGCAAGCGCGGCGCCGCAAAATCAAAAGGTAGCGCAAAACAAAAATAAAGAAATAAGTTTAAAGAGCGATATTTTTCTGTTTCTCTTTTAAAGAAAAGAGAAGTAAGCTGCATGTGTCGTTAGAGGTTTTGTTTCTTTTTCAAAAGAAATAATTTCCAACTCTTTTTTATAAAAGGGTTAGATGTCGTTAGTTTTTCTGTTTCTCTTTTTTCAAAAAGAGAAAGATGTCCTGTCTTTAATTTTCTGTTTCTCTTTTAACAAAAGAGAAATAATTTTCTCTCTTTTTTTACAAAAAGAGAAAGAGGAGTTTTTAAGTGTGCGGAATTATAGGAGTTGAAAATACAAGTCAAGCGGCGGCATTAGTTGGAGCTGGGCTTATCACCTTACAACATCGGGGCGAGGAATCGGCGGGCGTGACATTTAGCGGTGTAGAAAATATGCGCACATTGCGTTGTATGGGGCTTGCCTCAAATATTTTTAACGATGATATGTTGACCAAAAAATGCGCTAGGGCATCCATTGGACATGTGCGTTATACGACTAGTTCTAAAAGTTCGCTGATAAATGCGCAGCCTTTTCAAATGAGCTGCATTCATGGGCGCATTGCCGTTGCCCATAACGGCAATATCACAAATTTTTTGCAATTAAAAGAAACCCTCGAAAAAAGAGGAGATATTTTTACGCATACCTCAGACACAGAAATTTTGCTGCATTTAATGGCGATGTCAAAAAGCGGAACTCTTTCTAAAATTGTAGGCGAAGCGTTAAAACAATTGGACGGCGCTTTTTCAATTGTAGTATTGCGCGGCAAAACTCTAGTTGGAGCGCGCGACAAAAATGGGTTTAGACCTTTGGTTTTAGGCAAGATAAAAAAGTCTTATATTATCGCCTCAGAAAGCGTTGCGATTGAAGCGCTCGGCGGAAACTATATCAGGGACATTATGCCCGGCGAAGTTATTGAAATAGAACAGGGAGAAATTAAAAGTTCTTTTGAATATACAAAAGAGGTCAACCAACGCACATGTATTTTTGAGCAGGTATATTTTTCTAGGGCGGACAGTTTGGCTTTTGGAAAAACGGTCAAAGAAGCTAGGGTGCAAATGGGAATGCTTTTAGCTGATCAAATGAAAGAAATTTGTAAATCGGCAGATATGGTGATACCCGTTCCAGACAGCGGTTTTTATGCGGCGCAGGGGTTTAGCAGGCGCTCTAAAATTATTTTTGAAATGGGATTTATAAGAAACCATTATGTCGGCAGATCATTTATAAAACCGCTGCAGGCTTTGAGGGACCTGACTGCAAAGCTAAAACTTTCTCCAATAAAAGAAGTTGTGAAAGGCAAAGAAATAATTTTAATTGACGATTCTATGGTACGCGGCACGACCTCTAAAAGAATTATCGCCGCGCTAAAAAAAGCGGGAGCGCGCAAAATTCATTTTGCGCTTTCTTGTCCGCCGATAATTGCGCCTTGTTATTATGGCATAGACACGCCGTTAAAAGATCATTTGATTGCCGCAAATAATAGCATAGAACAAATGAGAAAATATCTCGGGGTAGACAGTCTTACTTTTTTGAGTTTGCAAAATCTTATTGATTCCTGCCAAGGCAATGGCGGCAAGAATTGTTTTTGCTGCGCTTGTTTTAATGGAAAATATCCCACAAATATTTCAAAGCTTTCATTTAAAACTACTTAAACGATAGGAAAAATATTAATGTAAAAGAGGTTAAAATGCCAAAATTTATTTTTATAACAGGCGGCGTTGTCAGTTCTTTGGGCAAGGGGATCTCGGGGGCAAGCATCGGTAAACTTTTGGAGATGTATGGGTTTAAGGTGAACATGATTAAATTTGATCCTTATATAAATGTTGATCCGGGCACAATGAATCCATATCAGCATGGCGAAGTTTTTGTGACGGCAGACGGAGCCGAGACGGATTTAGATCTGGGAACTTATGAAAGATTTTTGGATGTCAGCACAAGCAAAGCCAATACAAATACAGCGGGCGATGTTTATAGAACGGTTATAGATAGAGAAAGGCGGGGGGACTATGACGGTCAAAC
>JAITCX010000237.1 GCA_031282945.1 Elusimicrobiota bacterium | reverse complement strand
GTCAAAGGGAACAGGCGTGACATCTCTTATCATAGTGATAACCAAACCGGCCGACTGCAAACCTCTTATGGCCGTTTCCCTTCCAGACCCCGGTCCGTTTACATAAACCGCAACAGTTTTAACGCCCATATCAACCGCTTTTTTCCCCACCGTCAAAGCCGCGCTCTGAGCTGCAAAAGGCGTTCCTTTTTTTGTCCCTTTAAAGCCCGAACCGCCTGCCGATGCCCAAGCCAATGTATTTCCTCTGTCGTCTGTGATGTTGACGATAGTATTATTAAAAGATGATAAAATATAAGCTCTGGCCACCCCGCCTGTATATCTTTTTCTTTTTGCGCCGCCTGTAGACTTCTTTTCCTCCGCCATTTAACTCCTCCATGTATACCATTAATTAATTTATATTTAAACTGGTGAAAACTATAGCTCCTAGCCCTTTTTACCCGGGGCGGCCGCCTTGCCGGCTCCAACAGTTTTTCTTTTGCCGCGGCGCGTTCTGGCATTGGTTTTTGTTCTTTGGCCCCTCACAGGCAAATTCCGTCTGTGCCTGAGACCTCTATAACTGCCAATATCTATAAGCCTTTTTATGTTGCCTTGGATTTCGCGTCTGAGATCGCCTTCAACTTTTAAACTTTTGGTAATGAAGTTATTTATTTTATTGACTTCTTCCTCAGTCAGATCTTTTACTCTTTTGGCTTTATCTAAACCCAAGTCTGCAATTATTTCATCTGAAATAGTTGGACCAATGCCGTAAATGTATCTCAGTGCAATGTCTAGTCTTTTGTTTTTTGGTAAATCAACTCCGGCTACACGCGCCATTTTCTCCTCCGATTATCCTTGTCTTTGTTTGTGTCTGGGATCAGTGCATACAACCCTAACGACACCTTTTCTTTTTACAACTCTGCACTTTTGACAAATTGGTTTAACTGATGCTCTTACTTTCATTTTATTCTCCAGAACTAAAATTTATTGCAGGTTCTCTAAACATACGAGGGCGCTTAAAGATAAATTAAATGCGCAATTGGCATAATTATCTTTACAGAGACTGCCGCTATTTATCTCTATAGATTATGCGCCCGCGCGTTAAATCATAAGGAGAGAGCTCAACTTTCACCTTATCGCCCGGCAATATTTTGATATAATGCATTCTCATTTTGCCGCATATATGCGACAAAACCTCATGCCCTCCATCAATTTCAACTCTAAACATTGCATTGGGCAGGGATTCCAAAATTTTACCGTCTACTACAATTTTTTCTTCTTTTGCCATTTCACATCCTTGTTAGAACTTCGTTACCGTCTTTTGTAATAGCTATTGTATGTTCAAAATGAGCGCTTAAACTTGAATCTTTGGTTACCACCGTCCAGCCGTCCGCCAGAGTTTTAACTTTATATGTTCCAATGTTTAACATTGGTTCAATTGCCAAAACCATTCCCGCTTCAAGTTTTAAGCCCGTATTTTTTTTGCCAAAATTTTGTATATGCGGATCTTCATGCAAATTTCTGCCGATGCCATGTCCGCCGTAGTCTCTCACCACTGAAAAACCATTTTCCTCTGCAGTAGTCTGCACCGTCCATCCGATGTCTCCAAGCCTATTATTGGGCAAAGCAATTTTTATAGCATTTTCTAAAGCTTGCTCTGTTACCGCTAAAAGTTTCTTTGCCTCTTGCGAAATTTGACCGACAGCATAAGTTTTTGCGGCATCGCCGTAATAGCCGTCATAAATCGTCCCTGTGTCCACAGAAACTATATCGCCATCTTTCAATTTTCGATTTGGATTAGGTCTGCCATGCACAACTTCCTCGTTTATGGAAATACAACATGCGCATGGAAAAGGATTTGCCGAACCTTTGGGATAACCTAAAAAAGCCGCATCCATTTTAGCGTCTTTAATTTGAGCTAAAACAAAATCTTCTATATCTTGCGTGGATATGCCCGGCTTTATAAAAGTTTCCAAACTATTTAAAATCTCCCCCACAAGCTTGCCGGCAATGCGCATTTTTTCTATTTCTCTTTGGGTTTTTAATTCTACTTTTATGGAATTAAACATTATTTATTTGGATGATCAGCTATAAATTTGCAAATTTGCGCAAAAACTTCAGGCTCTTTTTGACTGCCGTCAATTTCCACCAACAACCCTAAATTCTTATAGAATTCTATTAGAGGTTTTGTCTGCTTTTCATAAACTTCCAAACGCTGCACAACTGTAGCTTCATTGTCATCTGGACGTTGGAATAAATCCGCCCCGCAATAATCGCATTTTCCGCTGACTTTGGGAGGCAGAAATTCTAAATGATAGCTGGCTCCGCAAGCGCAAACGCGTCTATTTGCAATTCTTTTTATAGAAACTTCTCTGCTTATTTCTATACAAAAAACTGCATTGATCTTTAAATTGTCATCGCTTAAAACTTTTTCTAAACCCTGCGCCTGAGGCAGCGTTCTGGGAAAGCCGTCCAATAAAAAACCATATTCTTTTATATCGGGTTTTTCCAATCTCTTTTTTACCATATTTACTACAAGGAAATCCGAAATAAGCGTTCCCTGCTGCAAAGATTTTGCAATTTCAGGATCGGAATCTTTAGCTTGTCTAAACATATCGCCTGTAGATAAATGCACCAGATGAAACTTCTCAATAATATTTTTTGCCTGCGTGCCTTTTCCTGCGCCCGGAGCGCCCAACAATATATAATTATTTTTTGTCATTTTACATTAAACCATCTGCCCTTTATACGTCCTTCTTTCATAAATCCCTCATAATGACGCATGATTAAGTGAGATTCAACCTGTCCTATAGTGTCCAAAGAAACGCCCACAACAATCAGCAGGGACGTTCCGCCGAAAAAGAATGGAGCCGCCAAAACCTGCCTCATATAATCAGGCAAAACCGCAATCAATGCCACAAAAATCGCCCCGCCTAAAGTTATTCTCTCCAAAACTTTTTGAATATAAGCCGCAGTCGGCTCGCCCGGCCTTATGCCCGGAATAAAACCGCCGGACTTTTTCATATTGTCCGCAATGTCTTTTGGATTAAAGGATATCGCATTATAAAAATAGCAAAAGAAAATGACCAAAGCGGCATAAATCAAAGTATATGATATAGAACCTTGATTTAACCAAGTGGAAATTTTTTCAGCTATTGGGAAACCGAATATCCTCAGCTCCGGCGCAAACTGCGCTACAGTTAGAGGGGCGGAAAGAATTGAAATTGAAAAGATAACCGCAATAACGCCCGATTGATCTACTTTTATAGGCAAAAATGAACTTTGGCCGCCGTACATTTTTCTGCCCACCATCCTCTTTGCATAGTGAATTGGAATTTTCCTCTGCGCCGTCTCAACCCAAACCACCGCCAATAAAACAGCCAAAACCAAAACCACCAGCGCCAAAGCGGAAAATAGCGAGAATTCGTCCAACTGTATCAATCTTATCAAACCGATAATTGCGCTCGGCAGCCTTTCAATGATGCCCGCAAAAATAATTAGAGAAATGCCGTTTCCAACGCCGCGCTCGGTGACTTGCTCGCCAAGCCACATAATTAAAGCCGTTCCCGTCACAAGCGTCACGATAGTCATCACTAACCATGCTCCGCTTGGGTCTATAACTATAGGACCCGCTCCGGGGACGCTGGGCATTTTGCTAATTGCCATAGTCAAACCAAAAGACTGAATCGTAGCTAAAATTAAAGTTGCATAGCGCGTAATCTGCGTTATCTTTTTTCTGCCCTGATCGCCTTCTTTAGAAAGCCTGTCCAAATAGGGAATTACATGCGCGCCTTGCACCAAACTCATGATAATTGAAGCATTGATATAAGGCATAATGCCCATCGAAAAAATGGACATTCTGTTTAACGCCCCGCCTGAAAACATATCCAGAAATCCCAAAAGTCCATTGCTGTTTGCCGCAAATAACGCTCTTACGGCCTCGGCATTTATGCCCGGAACTGGAATTGTAGCGCCTATTCTGTAGGCTACAATTATCGCCAAAGTAAAAAGCACGCGCTTTTTTAACTCTGGAATTCTGAAAATATCTGCAAATGACTTAAACATATTATAATATCCTCTTTGGCATTAAACTTTTAATTTTTTTTAGAAATCGCTTCAATTGAGGCGCCCGCTTGTTTAGCTTTATCGGCCGCCGTTTTAGAAAAAACCAAACCTTTAAAATTCAAAGGTTTTTCCAATTTTCCATTGCCTAAAATTTTTACAAACTTAGACTGCGAAACCAAACCTTTTTGTTTCAACAAAGCAGGCGTAATTTCTAGTCCTTGTTCAAAGTTATTTAATTGATCTAAATTTACTACAGCGTAAATTTTTCTAAATGGACCGTTTGTAAAACCGCGTTTAGGAATTCTGCGGGAAATTGGACTCTGCCCGCCTTCAAATCCTACTTTTTTAGTGCCGTCTCCCGATCTAGATTTCTGCCCTTTTGTACCTCTTGTAGCTGTGCGTCCATGCCCAGACCCATATCCGCGTCCTACAATTTTCTTTCTGTGTTTAGAGCCTCTGGCTGGTTTTAAATTATTTAAACCTATCATATTTGGGCAACCTCTTTATTTCTAATTTTCGCCACTTCCTCTTTTGTTCTCAGCTCTTTTAAAGCCTCTAGCGTCGCATATACGACATTAAAAGCGTTTGAGGAGCGCAAAGATTTTGAGAGAATGTCTTTTATCCCAACAGACTCCAAAACAGCTCTCACCGCTCCGCCTGCAATAACGCCGGTTCCGGGAGCCGCAGGTTTAAGAAAAACCTTGCCCGAACCCGCAATGCCTGTTATTTCATGAGGGATTGTGCTGTTTTTTAACTGCACCGACACCAAATTTTTGGCGGCCTGCGCCGTTCCCTTTTTTATTGCGGCTTGAACTTCATTTGCCTTGCCGAGCCCGCATCCAACTTTTCCCGCTCCGTCTCCTACTACAACTAAAGCATTAAAAGAAAATCTCTTACCGCCTTTGACAACTTTGGCAACTCTGTTGACAGCGACAACTGTTTCTTTCAAACCGCTTTCATTTTGTTGTTTTCTTGCTTGATGTTCAGCCAACTTATCCTCCAATGAAAACTAAAATTGCAATCCGCCTGCTCTTGCCGCATCCGCCAATGCCTTAACTTTTCCTAAATAAGCATAACCTCTGCGATCAAAAACAACTTTCTTTATACCTTTTTCAATTGCCTTTTTGGCAATTAAACCGCCCACAGCTTCTGCGGCCGCCACCGTATCAAACACCTTTAAGGTTGTTTTAAGCGGTTGTTCAAGCGTTGAAGCGGCAGCTAAAGTTATGCCTTTGCCGTCATCAATTATTTGCGCATAAATATGTTTATGGCCTCTATGAACGCTCAAACGCGGACTCTCCGCCGTCCCTTTAATTTTGTTTCTAACTCTTTTTACTCTATACTTAAATCTTTCTCTTGACCCTTTCATTTTTGCCCCTGTTTTGCAAGACTTTTATTCTTGCTTATAAAATTTATTTTTTACTTCCAGCCGCCGCTTTTCCAGCTTTTCTTATAATATGTTCGCCGACATATCTAATTCCAAACCCTTTATAAGGTTCAGGAGGCTTAACGGCGCGGACTTTTGCGGCAAAAGCGCCGACTTCATATTTATCTATTCCTGAAATGCTCACCAAGGTATTTTTATCTGGGGTAATGGAAGTTGCAACTTTTAAAGTTTGCGGAATTTCCACGGTAACGGTATGGGAAAACCCGACGCTCATCACCAAGTTTTTTCCGCCCTCTATATTTGCTTTATAGCCGAGCCCGACCAACTCCAATTCTTTTTTAAAGCCCTCGGTTACGCCGATAACCATATTGTTTGCAAGCCCTCTGTATAGACCCTGCAAAATATTGTGTTTGCGGCTGTCGCCGAGCTGCTCAAAAAGCAAATTATTGCCGTCAATCTTTACAGCAATCCCTTCATCTACACGCTGCAAAAGTTTCCCATTTGGCCCTGAAATTTCAAGGATGCCGTCCTTAAAATTTGCCTTTACTTTCTCTGAAAGTTGAACTGGTTTTTTTCCTAGTCTGCTCATCTGATATATCCTTTGATTAATATTTTACCACACCAAACCTATAATTTCCCCGCCAAGCTTTTCCTGTTTTGCCTTTTTATCGGTCAAGAGGCCTTTAGAGGTTGAAACAATTGTAATTCCAAGCCCGTCTAAAGTTTTAGGCATTTCCTCATAACCTTTATAAACTCTCAAGCTGGATTTTGAAACTCTCTTTATGCCAGTCAAGGCGGATTTCCCGCTTGGCAAATATTTGAGATAAACTCTCAAAATATCGTTTTTGTGAAATTCAATGTTTTTAAAGTTTGAGATATATCCTTCCTCTTTTAAAATTTTTACTATTTCAACTTTAATTTTTGAGGATGGAATATCCACCTTTTCATGCAATTTTGCATTTGCATTGCGAATGCGCGCAAACATATCTGATATAGGATCTGTGATCATCTTAATATTAACCTCTTTTAAAAAATTTTACCAACTTGACTTTGTGACGCCCGGTATTTCGCCATTATGCGCCAATTTTCTTAAACATATCCTGCACAAACCAAAATCTCTATAAAAACCTCTGGGTCTGCCGCACAGACGGCATCTGTTTCTAAAACGGGTTGAAAACTTTTGCGTTTTGCGCATTTTTGCTTCGGCTGCAGTTGTTGCCATAAATATCCCTCTATTTTATTTTTATTGCCTAATTTCTTTTTCTAAAAGGCATTCCTAATCCTTCCAGTAAAGCCAAGGCATGATCATTTTGTCCGGCAGTGGTAACAATTGTAATGTTCATTCCTCTTGCCTTATCGGATTTCTCTACATTTATTTCTGGAAATATATATTGTTCGGTAAGTCCCAAATTAAAATTGCCGCGCCCGTCAAAACCTTTCGGCTCTATGCCTCTAAAATCTCTTATGCGCGGAATGGCGACATTTATAAGCCTATCCAGAAATTCATACATCATTGCCGCTCTCAAAGTAACTTTAATGCCTATCGGCATGCCCTCACGAATTTTGAAGTTTGAGACAGAATGTTTTGCTCTGCAGACAAGAGGTTTTTGGCCTGTAATTGCGGCAATCTCCTCATTTGCAATATCCAAAACTTTGATATTGTCTTTAGCTTCTGAAAGCCCCACATTAACTACAACTTTTGTAAGCTTGGGCACTTCATTGACATTGCTAAACTTAAACTTTTCCTGCAAGCTCTTTACAACTTTGTCCTGATAAATTTTTTTTAAACGAGGTTGTTTCATTATTAATTTCCTTTGTCCGTTGTTTGCGTATTTTTTACTTCGTTACATTAGCATTTGTACT
>JAITCX010000212.1 GCA_031282945.1 Elusimicrobiota bacterium | reverse complement strand
TCTTGAGTTCTTTTTATTCCATGATGAAAGCATATGCGGAGCATTTGCATTTTGTATTTTTGACGGGAGTGACAAGGCTTTCAGGATTGTCAGTTTTTTCAGGTTTAAACAATATAACAAATTTAACTTTAAAGGATGAATTTTGCGATATCTGCGGCTATACGCAAAAGGAATTAGAGAAATATTTTGATGAACATATAAAACGTCTTGCCAAAAGTGAGAAGTCAACTTTTAAGAAAACGCTTGCCGATATAAAAGAATGGTATGACGGCTATACATGGGACGGCAAAACATCGGTTTATAATCCGTATTCAACATTAATGTTATTTGATAATTTAAGATTTGGAAATTATTGGTCTAATACCGGATCGCCGAGTTTTTTAGTAGATTATTTTAAGCGAAATGATGTTAGTAAAAATATTATTTTTGAAAGTAAGGAAGTTACAGCGCAAACTCTTGAGGAGTACGGAGGAAGTGAATATAGCGAATATACATTATTATTTCAAGCGGGATATTTGACAATAGATAAAAAAACAAAATCAGGAAAAGTTATAAAATATGAATTATGTTGTCCAAATCTGGAAGTGGAATATTCTTACGCTTTTTATGTTTTATCAGGAACATTAAATATAGATAATTATAATACGCTGACGAAATTACACAATAAAATACAAAATGCAATGTTTAATTTAGATAATGAACGTTTGGCGGATATTTTTTCATATGCATTTTCAATTATTCCAAATGAAATAATAAGACGAGAGAAAATAGGGGGGACAGAATTTTTATATCACACATCGCTGCTGTTATTTCTGGTAGGCAATACATTTAAGGTTAACGCAGGCGAAAGCACAAGGGTGGGGAGATCGGATATAGTAATAGAATGCGAGAAGGAAACATTTGTCGTTGCGGAATTAAAATATATTAATGATGCTGGAAAGGCCAATGAAAGAGCGGCGAAATCATTGGATAAAGCGTTAACGCAAATAGAGAAGAAGAAGTATTGCGATAAGTATAAACATAGAGAGGATTGCAAAAGAATAATTACGCTTGCGATAGTTTTTGTAGATAAGGGAGCGAAAATTTTTTGCAAACTAAAAGATTTTTGGCGCAGGAAAATTTAATTTAAAAAGTTGAAGATAAATAAAAGAGAATAAAATAGTTTAGAGCCGTTAAATTTTGCTTCTTTTTTTAAAAGAAGCGGGTTGTGCCTTTTAAATAAAGAGTAATTTCTTTTTTTAAATGCAAGGGGGGATTATTATGAAAGTTAAAATAAAAACCTGCGGTCTTAAACGCCCGCAAGATATTGATTATGCCAATGACTTAAAGCCAGATTTGATAGGTTTCGTTTTTGCAGAAAGCAAGAGGCAGGTCTCTTTAGAACAAGCGAAAACTTTGAGAAAATTGTTGGATAAAAATATTGAAGTCGTGGGCGTTTTTACAGATGAGAAAATAGAGAATATTAAACAGATTTTTGAGGAGGGGATTATAGATATAGCTCAACTGCATGGAGCGGAAAATATAGATTATATTTTGCAGTTAAAAAAAATACCGGGTTTGAAAATTATAAAAGCTA
Source organism: Elusimicrobiota bacterium (assembly GCA_031282945.1). Taxonomy (GTDB): domain Bacteria; phylum Elusimicrobiota; class Endomicrobiia; order Endomicrobiales; family Endomicrobiaceae; genus JAITCX01. The sequence continues at coordinate 7,943 of JAITCX010000212.1, read as the reverse complement.
TAAAAGTTTCAGATGAGAATTTAAAAGATGTTGAGCAATTTAGAAAAGTTGTAGATTTTATACTTTTTGACAGCGGCGCCGGAGGCGGGAAAGTTTTTAGTTGGGAGAAAATAAAAAACTATACATTTGATTATTTTTTAGCTGGCGGATTAGACCTGTCCAATGTTAGTCTGGCTGTGGATTTTTTGCAGCCTTTCGGACTTGATGTAAGCAGCGGCATTGAAACAGACGGCGTTAAAGATTATGGAAAAATGAAGGAATTTATAAAACTGGCAAGAATGTGAAAATGTAAAATATTGAAAATGGAGGAGAGATGAAAAAAGGCAGGTTTGGAATTTACGGAGGACAATTTGTTCCCGAAACTTTAATGAATGCAATGGTGGAATTGGAAACAGCTTATTCTCTCTATAAAGATGATCCTGAATTTAACGCCGAGCTTAGCGGGCTTTTAAATAATTATGCAGGCAGGCCGTCCAATCTCTACTTTGCAAAAAATTTGACTGATAAAATAGGCGGAGCAAAAATTTATTTAAAAAGAGAAGATTTAAATCATACAGGTTCGCATAAAATAAATAATGTTTTAGGGCAAGCCCTGCTTGCAAAAAGAATGGGTAAAAAAAGACTTATCGCTGAAACCGGCGCCGGCCAGCACGGCGTTGCAACGGCCACCGCCGCCGCCCTTTTAGGTTTAGAGTGCGAAATTTTTATGGGCGCTGAGGACACAAAAAGACAAGCTTTAAATGTTTTTAGAATGCAGCTTTTAGGCGCAAAAGTTCATGCTGTTGAAAGCGGATCTAAGGTTTTAAAAGATGCTGTAAATGAAGCGTTTAAAGAGTGGACAAAAAGAATAGACGACACTCACTATGTCTTAGGGTCGGTTATGGGGCCGCATCCTTTTCCGCAAATGGTTAGAGATTTTCAAAGCATAATTAGCAAAGAAATTAAAGAACAAATTTTGCAAAAAGAGGGGCGGCTTCCAAATGTTGTTGCGGCTTGCGTTGGCGGCGGCTCAAATTCTATCGGCGCTTTTTATAATTTTATTGAGGATGCAGGCGTGGCTTTGGTTGGCTGCGAGGCGGCGGGAAAAGGCATTGACACGCCCGAAACGGCGGCATCTTTCGCCAAGGGGCGTCCCGGAATTTTTCATGGAATGAAATCATATTTTTGTCAAACTGAAACAGGTCAAATCGCTCCCGTTTATTCAATTTCTGCAGGGCTAGATTATCCCGGCGTTGGGCCTGAGCATTCATATTTAAAAGATACGGGGCGCGCATCTTATGTTGCTGTAAAAGATGATGAGGCTGTGTATGCCTTTGAACAGCTTTGTAAAATAGAGGGAATTATTCCTGCAATAGAATCTTCGCATGCGCTTTTTTGGGCGATGGAAAATGCAAAGAAAATGAAAAAAGACGATATCATTGTTGTATGTTTGTCCGGGCGCGGCGATAAAGATGTTGCGATGATAGCTAAGTATAAGGGGGAAAATATCAGTGAATAAAATACAACAAGCTTTTGCAAATTCTAAAACTTTAATAACATATTTGACAGCGGGCGATCCCGATTTGCAGTCCACAAAAAATTTTATTTGCGCTCTTGCAGAAGGAGGATCCGATATCATAGAAATCGGCATTCCTTTTTCTGATCCCACTGCCGAAGGTCCTGTTATATCGGCTGCAATGGAACGCGCTTTGAAAAATAAAATTACGCTTGATAATATTTTTTCAATGATTGCAGAGGTTAGAAAAACTGTTTCCGTTCCTTTGGTTTTTATGACTTACTTAAACTCAGTTTTTTCTTACGGCTATTTGAGATTTTTTAAAAAATGCAGAGAAGTTGGAATGAACGCAATAATTGTTCCCGACATGCCTTTTGAGGAACAAGATGAAATAAAAGAATATGTGCAGAAATATGATATAGCAAATATCACTTTGATTGCGCCCACCTCAAGAGAAAGAATTGCTGAACTTGCAAGCAATGCGCAAGGGTTTATTTATTTGGTCAGCTCCCTTGGATTGACGGGTATGCGCCAAAAAATTACTACAGATATTGCAGGTCTTGTCAAACAAATTAAAGAGTATGCAAAAGTTCCGGTGGCGGTCGGCTTTGGAATATCGACGCCGCAGCAGGCGCATGAAATTGCGCAAGCCGCAGACGGCGTAATTATAGGCAGCGCAATAGTAAATATTATCGCCAAGCATAAAGAAAATGCCGCCGAGGAAATTGTAAAATATGTAAAGAGCATTAAGGAGGCTTTATAGATGAAGGTAAGTATTATTGGCGCAAGCGGTTATACAGGCGTAGAGCTTTTAAGGATTTTACACAATCATCCTAATGTTGAAATTTTATTTTTATCCTCTCAAACCAAAGAAGATATTTCTATAGATAAAATCTACCCTCATCTCTTAAAAGTTTATGAAAATAAATTTGTATCTCAGCAAAAATTATTGGATGCCGCCGAGCAGACAGATGTGATTTTTACCGCTTTGCCGCATGGTCATAGTTTGGCTATTGGAAAATTATTGCAAGCAACAAAGACAAAATTGATAGACCTTGGAGCTGATTATCGTTTTTGCGATGAGAGCATATATGAAAAATGGTATAAGCTAGAACATACGCATAAAAATTCTGGGGCTGTGTTTGGTTTAAGCGAGCTAAATTATGAGGCTATAAAAAATGCAAAAATTTTAGCAAATCCCGGATGTTATCCAACCGCTTCAATTTTATCTTTGTACCCTTTAATTAAAGCGGATTTAATTGATGTCGACACAATTATAATAGATGCCGCTTCCGGCACAACAGGCGCTGGGCGGCAATTGAGATTGAGTAGTCATTTTAGCGAAGTCTTTGAAAATTTTACAGCTTATGGAGTTACAAATCATCGCCATACTCCTGAAATAGAAATGTTTTTGGCGTCTGCATTTTCAAAAAATATTACCATAACTTTTACGCCTCATCTGGTTCCAATGGCAAGAGGAATTTTAACCACCGCTTATGCCAAAATAAAAAACGGCGTGACTCTGCAAAATTTAAATGATGCATATAAAATTTATGCTGATAAATATTTTATAAGGTTGATAGGTCAAAACAGTCCCGCAACAAAAAATACCCGCGGCTCAAATTTTGTAGATATTGGTTGGTTTTTAGATGAACGCACAAATAGAGTAGTGGCTTTGGCGGCACTTGATAATTTGGTTAAAGGCGCAAGCGGACAGGCCGTGCAAAATATGAATATTATGTTTAATTTTCCGCAAGAAACGGGATTAAATTTTTCGCCTGTTTATCCATAGAATTTTATAATCGTCTGTAATTTTTACAGTATCAAGATTATCTTTCTTAGTGTGGATTTAACGCAGGTAATAAAGAGGATAGAAAAATGTTTGATTCAAAACAAAAAATTGAAACGTTGATAGAGGCAATGCCTTATATCAGAAGATTCCAAAACAAAATTATAGTTATTAAGTACGGCGGGCATGCGATGGTAAATCCAGATTTAAAACAAAAGTTTGCCCAGGACATTGCCTTTTTGCAATTTTCAGGATTGCGGCCGGTGGTTGTGCATGGAGGAGGTCCCGAGATAACGCAAATGTTGTCTAGGCTTGGCAAAAAATCTGAGTTTATAGAAGGTTTACGCGTCACGGATGCCGAGGCTATGGAGATCGCCCAAATGGTTTTAGTTGGGAAAATTAATACCGATATAACAAGCGCTATGGTCAGATACGGGGCGAAAGCTTTGGGCATAAACGGCAAAGATTCAAATTTGTTGATGGCTTGCAAACTTTTAAAGAAAATTAAAAAAGACGATAAAATTAAAGAGATAGATTTGGGATTTGTGGGAGATGTAAAAAGTATAAACGGCGAATTTTTAAGAACTATTTTAGATTCGGGATATATTCCTGTGATAGCTCCGCTTGGCTCTGACGAAAATGGACAAAGTTATAATATAAATGCCGATACTGTCGCTGGTAAAATTGCCGCGACTTTACAAGCTGAAAAATTGATTATGCTGACTGATGTCAAAGGTATCTTTGAAAATCCAAAAGATCCCAAGAGTTTTATTTCGGAGCTTTCTTTTGATAAAGCTTATGAGATGATTTTGCGGGGCGCAATTGACGGGGGAATGATTCCAAAAATAAACGCTTGTATTTTAGCTTTAAAAAATCAAACCAAAGCCGCTCATATTATTGATGGAACAATTCCCAGATCTATTTTAATGGAAATTTTTACAGATAAAGGGTTTGGCACAATGGTTGTAAAATAAAGAGGTTTAAAAATGGAAAAAGAAGAAATTATTGAAATTGAAAGTAAAAACTATTTGCCCGTTTTTACGCGAAATGATGTCGTCTTAGATTATGGAAAAGGAATGTATTTATATGATATAAACAGTAAAAAATATTTAGATTTTTTTGCAGGCATCGCTGTGAGTATTTTAGGCCATGGCAATCCTGATTTGGTTAAAGCTATACATGATCAAGCTTTAAAACTTATTCACTGTTCAAATGTTTTCCATACCGAAATTCAAGCAAGACTTGTGCGCGAGCTTATAAAAATTAGCGGCTTAGATAGAGTTTTTTTATCAAACAGCGGAACGGAATCTGTTGAGGGAGCTATAAAAATTGCAAGAAAATTTGGCAAAAAAAATGGCGGCAAGTTTAAAATTTTAAGCTGCATAAATTCTTTTCATGGGCGCACGCTGGGGGCTTTGGCGATAACAGGCCAGCTTAAATATCAGCAAGGTTACGAGCCTTTGCTGGAGGGTTTTGATTTTGTGAGTTTTAATGATTGCGCAGATCTCCAAAAGAAATTTACAGACGAGGTTTGCGCTATAATAATAGAGCCCATACAAGGTGAGGGCGGCATATGGCCGGCCTCTCAGGAATTTTTAGAGACAGCAAAAAAATTGTGCGATAAAAATAATGCTCTCTTAATTTTAGATGAAATTCAAACGGGGCTTTTTAGAACTGGCAAAACTTTTTGTTGGCAATATTATAATACTAAACCAAATATTTTGCTTTTGGCAAAAGCTCTCGGCGGCGGTTTGCCTATAGGCGCAATTCTGTGCGATGAACATTCCGTAAGCGCTCTCCAAAAAGGCGATCATGGTTCAACTTTTGGAGGAGGGCCGCTTGCATGCGCCGCGGCTTGCTGCGTTTTAGACTTTGCGCAAAAAAGAAATTTAGCAGGCAATGCAAAGGAAGTTGGAGATTATTTGGTCAATAAACTTTTACAATTAAGAGGGGAATTTCCTTTTATAAAAGAGGTAAGGGGAAAAGGGCTTTTGCTTGGAATGCAATTAGATAAGTATGGAAGCGAAATTGTTAAGAAGGCTTTGGAAAAAGGCTTAATAATAAATTGCACAGCGGGCAATGTTTTGCGTTTTATGCCTCCTCTAATTGTCAAAAAAGAAGATGTAGACGAAATGATAAAAATATTTAAGGAGGCTCTGGCGTGATGAGAGGCAAAGATTTATTATCAATTGGGGATTTAAGTTTTGCGGAAGTTGAATTAATTTTAGATAAAGCTACGCAATTGAAAAAACTTTATAAAGAAGGCGTGCAATGTGAAATAATGAGGGATAAAACTTTAGCGATGATTTTTCACAAAGCTTCAACGCGCACCCGTGTTTCTTTTGAGGCTGGATTTGCGCAAATGGGCGGTCATGCAATTTATTTGGATAATCAGTCCACTCAAATGGGACGCGGCGAGCCGATTGAGGATACGGCGAGAGTTTTGTCCAGATACGTTGACCTTATTATGATAAGAACATTTAAACAGGAAATGGTTGAACAATTGGCGAAATATTCAACTGTTCCCGTTATAAACGGTTTAACGGATTCTTCTCATCCTTGTCAGGCTTTGGCGGATATTTTTACAGCTTATGAGAAATTCAAAAATTTAAGGCAGCGTAAATTTGTTTTTATTGGAGACGGCAACAATGTTGCAAATTCTCTTATGATGGTTTGCGCTAAAGTTGGAATGGATATGGTTGTCTGTTGTCCAAAAGGATATTTTCCTGATGAAAAAATAATCGCCGCTGCCCAAGCGGTTGCAAAGGTTGTGGGGAGTAAAATTGAACTTGAAAGCGATGTGAATATTGCCGCCAAAAATGCCGATGTTTTGTATACGGATGTTTGGGCGAGTATGGGTCAAGAAGATCAAGCTCAAAAGAGAAAACAGGATTTGAAAAATTATAAAATCGATGCGCAAGTTTTAGAGCTTGCAAATAAAGATTGTATCGTCATGCATTGTTTGCCGGCGCATAGAGGCGAGGAAATAAGCGGCGATGTTTTTGAGGGGGAACATTCCGTGATTTTTGATGAAGCTGAAAATAGATTGCATGTTCAAAAAGCTGTTATGGCTTTATTGATAGGCGATAAATAATGGAGATAAGCGTGAAAAAAATAGGCATTATTGGAGCGATGGAAATAGAATTAAAGATGCTCAAAAAAGAGTTGGACGGACATGAAAAAATTTCTATAAACGGTCTGGATTTTTTTTGCGGGCATATCAAAGATACTGAGGTGGTGATTGTGCGCTGTGGGATAGGAAAAGTCAATGCGGCATTGTGCGCTCAAACGCTTATCTTACAATTTAAGGTCACGCATATTATAAATACAGGAATTGCCGGGGCGATTAGTTCTGAGCTTCGGCCATTAGATATCGTGCTTTCAACTGCATTGGCTTATCATGATGTTGACCTGACAAAATTTGGATATCCTCCCTGCACATTGCCGAATTTCCCTCAGCAGTTTGCCGCCGATGAAAAGCTTTTATGCGCGGCCAGAGAAGTTTTGGAGCGTCATAGCGATCTGCATTTCTTTTGCGGTTTAATAGCCTCAGGCGATGTTTTTGTTGCAACAAAGGAATGTAAACAACATATAAAAAAATTGTTAAATCCTATGTGCGTTGAAATGGAAGGCGCGGCAATTGCGCATATTGCCTTTTTGTCTAGGATGCCTTTTATTGTCATTAGAGCAATTTCGGATTTGGCGGATGATTTTGGTTTGGAAACTTATGAATTCAATGAAAATAAGGCCGCTCAAAATAGCGCTAAGGTCGTTATGGGAATGCTGGAGAAAGAGTTGTAGAGCTTAATTTTTGAATAGTATATATGTATAAAAAAGAGACCCGCAAGTCCTTGGACTTGCGGGTCTCTTTTTGGGTGGGAGATTAATGCTTTTTAATCGGACTTGAGTTTATTGGACTAATGCGTTATAAGTTTTTTTGATTTTCTCATCCAATTTTTCCATCCATTTTTTTCTAATACGTGTTCTCCATTTCTTAATAAAAATAAAACTGCATATTATTCTAATTATCAAAGCTTTAAGCTTAAATTTAAAACTTCTTTCAATTAAACCCTTCAATAAATTATTTTTTCTTTCACATTTTTTTTCCCACGTAAATGTTACCATTTGTATAGTTCCTAAATGGAAATATGAGTTGGCCTTTTCGCAAGGGTTAAAACCCATAGAAATTAATTTTTGATATTGCACGCTGTCTTTTTTTACATAACATAAAGTATTCTGTCTATACCAATGAGGTATTTCATCGTTTTCCCAAAATTTTGGGCGAATAATATCAAAACAAGAAAATCCTAAATTTTTAAACTTATTGCTCCAATAACTAGGCGGCTGGCAATTTACATGATGCGTTCCCAACTGAAATTGCGATGCCGCTGAAAATAAAACAATATCGGCTAAATCCGTTAATAGTTTTATAAAATTATCGGCAGCTTCTTTGTCCAAATGTTCTGCAACTTCTAGGCTCATTGCCATGTCAAATTTACGTCCTACATCTGAAAAATTTACTTTTGTTAAATCAACTATTTTTATGTTGTTCCGATCAATTAAAAGTTTAGCGGTATCTACGATATTTACATCTAAACCAAAAACTTCTATCTCATTAGGTGGGGGGGGGGGGGGGGGGGGGGGGGGGGGGGGGGGGGG
>JAITCX010000164.1 GCA_031282945.1 Elusimicrobiota bacterium | reverse complement strand
AGCGTTTTTTATGGCCGTACATACCCGTCATCATAGGACCCGCCGTCACAACAATGGCTGGAATATTTAATCTCGCCGCCGCCATAAGCATGCCAGGCGTAACTTTATCGCAATTTGTCAAAAGGACAAGTCCGTCCAAACGATGAGCGCTGGCGACAGTCTCAACCAAATCCGCAATAAGCTCGCGGCTGGCCAAAGAATAGTGCATGCCGCAATGCCCCATAGCTATGCCGTCGCATACCGCAGGCGCGCCGAAAATAAATGGAACGCCGCCGCCCGCCGCAATGCCGCGTTCAATAAAACGTTCCAAATCGCGCATAGAAATATGGCCGGGAACTAAATCCGTAAAAGATGAGGCAATGCCGATAAACGGTTTATCCAAATCGCTAGGACTAATTCCTAAAGCGTAAAGCAAAGCTCTGTTTGGCGAACGCACCGCCCCTTTTTTTATTTCATCGCTTCTCATTTTATAACCTCACTTTATCTCATTTTTTTTTGAAAGTTTAAACCCTGCATGCAAAGCCTTGACGGCTTTCATCGTGTCAATTTCGTCTATTATGCAGGAAATTTTTATATCGCTTGTTGAGATCATTTCTATGTTTATTCCATTTTTGCTAAGTAGCTCAAAAGCGCAGGCCGCAATTCCCGGATGGCTGCGCATTCCAACGCCTACCACCGAAACTTTTGCAACTTGCTCGTCGCATTCCACGCGGGTAGCTGAAAATTCTTTTGCAATTTTATCCAAAACTATTTGCGCTTTTTTGACGTCTTGTTTTGTGACAGTAAATGAAATGTCGTTCTTTTTATCCACCGCCGCCGATTGAATTATCATGTCCACATTGACGCCGACTTTTGCCAAATCTCCAAAAATTTTTGCAGCCACGCCCGGCGTGTCCGGCAGGTCTACTATGGTAAATTTAATTTGATTTTTGTCAAATGTAATTCCTGATACCAACAAAGTTTCCATTTTTTTTCTCCCGCTAAGTTTTTTTATTATTTTTTCACTTGCAATTATGGTGCCGCAATTATCGCTAAAAGTTCCGCGGGCGTTTATCACCACCCCAAACTTTTTTGCAACCTCAACGCTTCGCGATTGCAAAACCTGCGCCCCCGAACATGCCATTTCAAGCATTTCGTCATAAGATAAAAAATCCAATTTTCTCGCCTGCTTAACAATGCGCGGATCAGTTGTAAAAATGCCTTCCACATCAGAATAAATTTCGCAGGCATCCGCTTTAAGCGCCGCCGCTAAAGCTACAGCCGTAAGATCCGAGCCGCCGCGTCCAAGCGTTGTAATATCGCCTGACGGATTTGAGCCTTGAAAGCCAGCCACAATAACAATATTGTTTTTGTTTAGAAGTTTTAAAATTGCGTTTGGAATAATTTTTTCAACTTTGGCTTGGCCATGCTGATGATCCGAAAAAATGCCAGCTTGCGGACCGGTGAGAGAAATTACAGGATACCCTTTTGCGTCTATCGCCATAGACAATAAAGCGATAGAAACCATTTCTCCAGTAGACAATAAAACATCCAATTCCCTAGCGGGCGGTTTGGGCGTTATTTGCTCAGCCATTTGGAGCAAATCGTCTGTCGTGTCGCCCGGGGCGCTGACCACAGCCACAATTTTATTGCCGGCATCTTTTTTTGCAATTATTTTGTTTGCAACCAATTTCATTTTATTTGCATCGGCCACAGACGACCCGCCAAACTTCATTACCACTAAAGCCATTTATTTGCCCCCTTTAATAAATAAAAAGCTCTCATCCTAAAATTAGGATAAGAGCGTATTTTTAATACTCTTAAAAGCATTATACAAAAAATAAAACGAGGTTTGAGTGAGATCAAAACAATTTAAAAAATAATTTCGGCCATAAACTTTATCTGCCATTAAAAGATGAAATAAAATATTTTCTTAAAAAACTATAGTTTAATTTTTTGCGCAGGCAAATTTTTTATTTCATCGCGCAGTTTCATTCTAGTGTCGTTTACTTGTCGGCGGTATTTCTCTTGTCTTTCTATATTTTCTATCGTAACGCATAAATCATTTTCCATTTCCAGCAAGCCGTATAAAGACACATCGGACATATCATCTATACGCATTAAAACTCCAGCGCTCATACCGCTTAAAATATAATTATTATTGCCTCTGCTTATTTTGTTTTGTAAATTATTAAATATCCATGTATCATTATATTGTATCGGCTCTAAATTATAATTAATTACCAATACCTCTAAAAAAGTATTTAACCTAATTCTATAACGAGCGACAATAGATATTACCCTGTCAATATCGCTGTCAACTGTCACCATTAAGGTATGCAGTTCATTATAGTTTACAGGCTTAAAAGTATAATAGACATCCCCTTCATTATAGTTTATCGGCCTTAAAATATAATCGCTCTCTATCCAAACCTTGCTATAAAAATAATGTATATAAGCTCCATTTTCGCTAATGCTGATATTAGTCCACTTTCTTAAATTGGCGACGCGCTCATTTGTATCGGCGAGTTTAACCCCGCCAAGTTCCGCCTGCGCTAAGGTCAAATTGTCTATTGGATATGGAGCTTGGCCGTAACTTGATAATACAGAAAACAATATAAAAAAACTTATGGGTAAAGCTAATTTCAACAGCCGATTCATATCTTAAACTCCTTGTATTTTAGACGCCGCGCCTTTACAATTTAATTGCGGCTAAATCCGGTTTCTGCCTTACGCCGTTTGGATTTACGCGGCCGCCCCGCTGCGCCAGCCTATCGGCATTATATGCCTTAAAAGCGGCGGCATCTATTACTTGAACTAGGAGATTAAAATAATCTTTATATTGATAAACTTTAATTAATATCCCATTTTGAAAATTT
>JAITCX010000161.1 GCA_031282945.1 Elusimicrobiota bacterium | reverse complement strand
ATCTAATAGTTTTGAAAGATAATTGTGGGACGAGTGGTGGTGGTGTTGAGAGATGAGGAAAAATTTTTATTCTATTCTTTTGAGTGCAGAAATTTTTTGACAGCTAGATATGTCGTTGCCGTTGTTGTTTGTCTTTGTCGTGCCTTTGTCTTGTCTTGCCCTCGCCCGCGCTCTTTTTATTTTTTAGCCTAGCGTAAGCGGCAAAGCGCCTGCCTATGCGAGAAATTTTTTTCGCCAAGAGGACAAAGGGAACTTCCAGTTTCCTTTGTCCTCACCCAGGCGGGCGTGACAGAACAGACTGCTGTCAGTCACGTCAAAAGTAGAGTCGGCGCGGGGGCGAAAAAAATTTCTCGCTTTGCGCGTGGCGCATAGGGTGTCTTTGGCAACCCCAATGCCTGTAATTGCCACAGATTTTGCGAGATTTAAAGGAAAGAAAATGCAGCGCGTCCTAACCGGACGTGCAAATTTTCGCAACACTTGAATATCGCAAAAGATGCGGCAAGGACGGGCGTTGAGGTTGCCAAAGACACCCTACTAAAAGGTAGCGCAAAAAAATATAAAGAGTTTGATAAAGAGAAAAGAAGTTATGAACTTTCAATGAGAAAGAAATGAATTTTGAAAAAGAGATTTTCGGTGTTTGTTGGCGTTTGGAATTTCCCAAGACATCCTATAAATCAAAAGGAAGCGCAAAACAAAAATAAAGAAATAAGTTTAAAGAGCGTTACTTTTCTGTATCTTTTTATAGAAAAAAGAATTAAGCTGCAAGGGTCGTTAGAAGTTTTTGTTTCTTTTGATAAAAGAAATTTCTCTCCCTTTTGCAAAGAGAGAATTAAGTTTTAAGTGTCGTTAAGTTTTGTTTCTTTTTCCAAAAGAAATAATTTCAACACTTTTTTATAAAAGAGTTCACCGCCGTTAATTTTGCTTCTTTTTCTAAAAGAAGGGTTTTTCTGTTTCTCTTTTTTTCAAAAAGAGAAACACCTCCCGCCTCTTTTTGTAAAAGAGAAATCCCCCTGCAAAATATACTATAATTGTAAAATATGTAAAAATACTATTTAGAATAAAGGAGCAGTAGATGTCAAGTATAAAACAAGAGAGAGAAAAAATTGATGCGCTAGACAAAAATATTGTCAAATTATTAAATCAGCGCGCCGCAGTCGCAAAAGAAATAGGCGCCCAAAAAGCAAAAGCAGGCGAGAATGTCTATGATCCCTCAAGAGAAAAAGAAATTATAAAAAGATTGGCAAGCAAAAAAGATGTTTTGAGCTTTGACGATATGACTGCAATTTATACAGAAATAATTAGCGCTTGCAGAAATTTGCAAACCGCTACAAAAGTGGCGTTTTTAGGGCCTTGGGCAACTTGGACTCATCAAGCGGCGCTTAAAAAATTTGGGTCGTCTGGACTTTTTGTTCCCTGCTCGGATGTCAGCGGAGTCATGGAAGAAATTTTAAACGGACGGGCGGATTTCGGCGTTGTGCCAATTGAAAATTCAAGCGAAGGCGGCGTAAATATTACATTGGATTTATTGGTGGATACAAACCTTTCAGTTTGCGGCGAGATAAGCATTGCAGTGGAACAATCCCTTTTAGTTAAAGGAGACGGCGGCCAAATTTTGAGAATTTATTCCCACCCCCAAGCCCTAGCCCAGTGCAGAAAATGGCTTAGCAAAAATTATCCAGACGTAGAATTGATCCCCGTCTCATCCACCGCTGAAGCCGCAAAAAAAGTTGTAAAAGAAAGTTTCTCGGCGGCAATTGCCTCTGAGGCCGCCGCTAAAATTTATAAACTGCATATCCTGCAAGCAGGCATACAAGACGGAAAACAAAATTACACGCGTTTTTTTGTTTTAGGCCATGAAAAAACTTCCCCCACCGGCGACGATAAAACCAGCATTGTCTTCAAACTTAAAACCGACCACTGCGGCGCTCTTTGCGAAGTATTGAAAATTTTCGACAAAAACAAAATAAACATGGCAAAAATTGAGTCCCGCCCAACCAAAAAAAAGGCTTGGGAATATGTTTTTTTTGTTGATATCATTGGACACAGCAAAGATAAAAAAGTCGCTCAAACCTTAGATGATGTGGCTAAAGCTTGCGCATTTTTTAAAAATTTAGGCTCATATCCCCGAGCATAAGAGAGGTTTATAAATGGACATTACAAAACTTGTACGCAAAAATTGTCAGGATTTTGCGCCCTATATTGCAGGAAAACCCATAGAGGAAATTAAAAGAGAGTTGAAGTTAAGACAAGTCGTAAAACTTGCTTCAAATGAAAATAATTTGGGACCGTCCCCTCTTGCTGTAAGAGCAATAAAGAAAAATGCCCCCAAGGTTTACGCCTACCCAGATTCCAATTCTTTTGCCTTAAAACAAGTCCTTGCAAAAAAATACGATATTCCCGCAAACTCCATTTTTACAGCGGCCGGCGGCGATGAAATTATAGAGATTTTGGGAAAACTTTTTTTTAGCCCGGGCGATGAAATTATAATAAGCAAACATTCTTTTATTAGATATGAAATGGCTGTAAAATTGATGGATGCAAAAGCGGTGGTCGTTCCTATGGCCGATGGGTTTGTGCAAAATTTGGATGCAATGCTTGCAAAATGCAGCCCGAAAACAAAAGCGATTTTTATCACAAATCCAAATAATCCCACGGGAACTTATAATGACTGCGCCGCTTTTGAAAATTTCTTACAAAATGTTCCTGTGTCTCAAGACGGCCAATCCCCTCTTATAATTTTAGATGAAGCTTATTTTGAATATGCGGCGATGATGCCCGATTATCCAAACGGCCTAGACTATATACGCCGCTATAAAAATCTTATAGTTTTTAGAACATTTTCTAAAGCTTATGCCTTGGCGGGAATGCGCGTCGGCTACGGATTTGCAAATCCTGAAATTGTAGATTATATTGAACGCATTAGACCGCCGTTTAATGTAAATTCCTTGGCGAGCGCCGCCGCCTGCGCAAGCTTGACTGATAAAAATCAGGTCAAACGCACGCAAAAATTAATTAAAGCTGAAAAAAATTATCTCTATAAAAAGTTTGAAAAACTAGACATTGATTTTATAGACACGGCGGCAAATTTTATTATGTTTAGCGTCCCAAATCTCATGGGAAAAGAACTCTTTAAAATGTTATTGGAAAAAGGCGTGATAATAAGAAGTCTAGATGAATATGAACTGCGGGAGTGGGCGCGCGTCAGCATTGGACTGCATAGCGAAAATAAATTTTTTATAAAAAAACTAAAAGAGGTAATACGAAAATGATCATTACATTAAAGAAAGGCGCAAGCAAAGCGGAACTGGATATGGTCCTAGAAAAAATAAAAAAGTTAGGATATAAACCGCATATCTCAAAAGGCAAAGAAGTGACAATTATTGGAATGATTGGCGAATACGCTGAAAAATATAAAGATATTTTTGAGTCTATGCAAATCGTTGAACATGTGAGCGTAATTCAAAAAGCTTATAAACTTGCATCCAGAGAATTTCATAAAGCTGATACAGTCATAAAAATTACAAAAAATATAGAGATCGGCGCAAAAAAAATTCATGTTATGGCAGGTCCTTGCGCCATAGAAAACCGCGAAATTGTTTTTGGTTTAGCAAAAAGTTTAAAAGCTTCAGGCGCGACGATTTTGCGCGGCGGAGCGTTTAAACCGCGCAGCTCTCCCTATACATTTCAAGGTTTAGGCGAGAAAGGTTTGAAAATTTTAAAAGCGGCAGGCGAAAAATACCGCATGCCGATTGTCAGCGAGGTAATGACCGTTGAGCAGGTGCCTTTGCTTGAAAAATATTGCGACATTGTGCAAATTGGAGCGCGCAATATTCAAAATTACGATCTCTTAAAAGCTGTCGGCAAACAAAAAAAACCCGTGCTGTTAAAACGCGGCATGGCTACAACCGTAAAAGAATTTTTATTGTCGGCTGAATATATTTTATCGCAGGGCAATTATAATGTAATGTTATGCGAGCGCGGCATAAGAACTTTTGAAGATTCCACCCGCTTTACATTGGATTTAAATGCCGTTTGCGTTTTAAAAAAGCTCTCGCATTTGCCCGTTGTATTGGACCCATCCCATGGCACAGGCGTGAGAGAATATGTCGCCACAATGGCAAAAGCCTGCGTCGCCGCTGGAGCGGACGCTTTAGTAATTGAAGTGCATCCAAAACCAGAGGAAGCGTTTTCAGACGGACCTCAAAGTCTATTGCCCGATCAGTTTGATAAAATGATGAAGGAATTGGCTTTGATTGCAAAAGCTATCGGGAGAGAAATTTAATTGAAAGTTGCAATAATTGGATTGGGTTTGATAGGCGGGTCCCTCGCCAAAGCCCTAAAAAACTATAATGACAATACACGCCAAAAAAAATATGAGGTTTTAGGTATTGTGCGCCGCCGCCAAACGTTAAAACTAGCTTTGCAAACTAAAAGCGTTGACTATGCATATTTAAATTTAGAGGATTGCCGCGACGCCGATATTGTTGTGATAGCTCTGCCTGTAGATTTAATTGCGCCGACCTATAAAGAACTTTGCGCTTATTTAAAAAGCGGGGCGGTTGTTACAGATGTGGGAAGCGTTAAAAACAGAATTTGCGAGGAGATTTTAAAAATTCAAAGCTCAAAAGATATTAAAAATCCGCCTGTTTTTGTGGGCGCGCATCCCATGAGCGGAAAAGAAACAAACGGCTTAAAATATGCCGAAAGCGATTTATTTTTAAATGCAAATGTGGTCATAACAGGATCGATAAAAAAGTCCGCTAAAGCTGAAAAAATTGTAGAGCAAATGTGGAAAGACGCCAAAGCGAAAATAATAAAAATGGCGCCTAAAGAACATGACAATTTAGTTGCATTGACAAGCCATTTGCCGCATTTAATGGCATTTGCATTGCATAAAATTTACAATGATAAAAAAGCGCGCGACAGACAAATAGAAAAAATTTTAGCGGGATCTTTTTATAGCGCAATCAGGGTCGCTTCATCTAGCGCAGATATGTGGGCTCCGATTTTTTCTTATAATACGCAAAACATTATTAAAAATTTAAACGCTTTCATAAAAGAATTAAATGTTTTAAAAGCATCATTAAAAGATAAAGAGCAAATTAAAAAGCAAATCAAGAAAACGCAAATCATATCATGAAAATCACAATCTCAAAAGCAAAAAAAGTTACAGGCTGTATCATTCCTCCTGCAGATAAATCTATCACCCACAGAGCTGTTATGATAGCTTCTTTGGCAGACGGCAAAAGCATTATTAAAAATTATTTGCCCTCTGCCGATTGCATAAGCACTATCAATGCTTTTAGGCAAATGCAAATAGATGTTAAACAGGAAAAAGATACGCTTTTTATAGAGGGAAAAGGGTTGACCCTGCAAGCTCCTCAGGGGAAAATTGACGCTGGAAATTCTGGCACAACCACGCGGCTTTTGTCTGGAATTTTGAGCGGGCAAAAATTTACAAGCTGCATTTTTGGGGATTCAAGTTTATCCAAAAGACCAATGGCTAGAATCATAGAGCCTCTAACCCAAATGGGCGCAAAAATAGAATCGCAAAATTCAACTTTACCAATGACAATCTCGGGCAAGCGTCCCCTAAAAGCTATAGATTTTATAAATGAAAAATCCAGCGCGCAGGTTAAGTCCGCTGTGCTTTTTGCAGGACTTTTTGCAGACGGCAAAACAAGCGTAACTGAAACAAAAACTTCACGCGATCATACCGAGCGAATGCTTGCCGCGGCAGGAGCGCCATTTGAAAAAAATGGCGGTAAAATTACAATAAGTCCAGTGCAAAAATTAAATCCCCTAAAGATGAGCGTCCCCGGCGATATTTCCTCGGCCGCTTTCTTTATTGTGGCGGCTTTAATATTAGACAATTCCTTTTTGACATTAAAAAATGTCGGCATCAACCAAACGCGTTGCGGAATAATTGAAGCTTTAAAAAAAATGGGAGCTGATATTAAATTTGAAAATCTTAGAGACGTTTCAGGCGAACCCGTAAGCGATATTATTGTAAAAAGTTCTAATCTTTCAGGCATAGACCTAGATGAGAAAATTATTCCAAGCATGATAGATGAAATTCCAATTTTTTTAATTGCCGCGGCCGGCGCTAAAGGAACAACAAAAATAAGCGGCGCTAAAGAATTGCGGTTTAAAGAAAGCGATAGAATTAAAGTTATGGCGGAAGGTCTTGAAAAAATTGGGGCAAAAGTTCAGGTTTTAGAGGATGGTTTTATAGTTGACGGAAATTGCAATGCAAAGTTTTCCTCCGCTTATATCAATACTTATGATGATCACAGAATTGCCATGAGCTTTGCTATCGCCGCTTTGAACTGCCAAGAGGAAATTACATTGGATAATGCAGACTGCGTGGCGATATCGTATCCTAACTTTTTTGAGGACTTAAAGAGGGTAGTCTCTCTTTGAAAAAAGAGATGGGGGTTTTTCTCTTTTTGAAAAAAGAGAAACAGAAAAACTAAAGACAAGACATGTTTCTCTTTTGAAAAAGAGAAACAGAAAACTAACGACACTTAAAAGTTTATTCTCTTTTTAGAAAAAGAAAAGCATAAATTTCTTTTGCCAAAAAAAACAAAAAACGGCTCTTGCAGCTTACTTCTTTTTTCTGTAAAAGAGAAACAGAAAAGTAACGCTATTTAAACTTATTTCTTTATTTTTGTTTTGCGCTACCTTTTAGTTTTGCGGCGCCGCGCTTGCGAAAATTTTTTTCGCCCCCGCGCCGACTCTACTTTTGACGTGACAGACAGCAGTCTGT
>JAITCX010000115.1 GCA_031282945.1 Elusimicrobiota bacterium | reverse complement strand
AAACGCTTCCAAAAAGGCCGGAAGAAAAAGTAAAGACGGCGTAGAAATTCCAGACTTATTTTTTGATGAGGATTCTATAGAAATTTCCCCAGAGAACGAAAAAGAGTTAATTGAGTTTGCAAGCAAATTGACAAAAGTTTCGCCAAACTTTAAGCGCATAGTGATTTTTGTGAGGGTGAGCAGTTCTGAGGATGAGTTGTCGGTTAAGGCAAATCAGTTGACGCTTCAAAAGGCCAAGAGGGTGAGAAAAGTGTTGAAAGAAAATAAAATTAGTTCGCGTAAAATTCAAGTTCAAAGACGAAAAACTGTGGTGAGAAATAATAGGATTGCAGTGAGAATGGAAGTATAGGTTTTTGATTTTGCCCGTTTGATAAAAAGCTCTTTGAATTTACAAAAATGAAAATTGCGAAAGGTTTTTTAGGCGGGTTGATAATGCATTAAATGTTTTGATGGAGGGTTTATGCAAAAAGTTTTGGCGGCATTTTTATCTTTATTGATATTGTTTGGGTTTGGGGTTTGCGCTTTTGCGCAAGGGGAGTATATAGATTTAAACTCTTATGAATTAATAGACTATTTAGATATTCCCGAACTGCTTAAAAACGTTGACAATTCCTCCACTAAAAAATTTAAGTCGGTTGCAATTTTCTATCGTGAAAACGAGCAAAACGGGTATATGTTTTCAACGGCTGACGCGGCTTCTTTTTTTATATTGAATTCATCGCATTCATTGGACATAAGCGGTTTAAATGACATTACCAAGCGCATTACAATTTATTATACAGTTACAAAAACTCCTTCCGCCAACAAAATTGTATTAGACTATATAGATAAAGATTCTGCCAATGCGGCGCAAAATGAGAGGATTCTCGCCTCAAAAACTACAAATGCGCCGCTAGACAAATCGCAATATCAAAGTATTACGATGGACAAATATATTAATGAGGAGAGCGCAAAGGCGGAGGCGGGATCTATTAGGAAATACAGATCTTTAGTTTTTCTCAAATATCAAGGTTTGAGTAATTATTATTTATTGATTGATCCCAAAACGAAAGCCTCTACCGTTGCCATAATAAACAAAAGAAATATTGGAGCCACGCCCACTCAAATAGTTATGATTTATTATACGGCGGCGAAAACTGCGGAGAAAACTGATACTATTATGGTGGATGAGATAGAGGTTAAGTGAGAGAAAATAAAAGTATTTTGAAGCAGTAGGGGGAGAGGGGAGCGCGTGCGCCGCGAGAGCGGCGGCGCGCTCCTTTTGTGATTTTAAAAGCTTATTGAATTTATATGTAATTGTTTTGTGAGGCGCAGCCTCTGCTTGAGAGCAGAGGCTGCGCTTTGTTTTTTATTGTTTTCAATTTAAAAACAATTTCTATTGTTATATTGCAAGGGAGCAAGCTTTTTAAGAGGCTTACTCCCTTTTTATTTGTTGCGAGTATTTTTTCTCTATTTTTTCCATAGTGTTTCTCTATTGCGTTGGCGGCGTTTTTGTTTTTGTTGTTGCAGTGTCGTACCTTTTCCGGCGCTCTTTTGGTTTTTCGGCGTAGCGGAGGGTAAGCGCTCCTATGCGAGATGGGGAATGGTGATTGTGTCAGTTTTGTTCTTGGCGTTGTTGCGCCTTCGCGCCTGCGCTCTTTTTATTTTTTAGCCTAGCGTGAGCGGCAAAGCGCCTGTCTATGCGAGAAATTTTTTTCGCATGGCGCGTGGCTAAAAAATAAAAAGGAAGCGCAAAAAAATGTAAAGAGTTTGATAAGGGGAAAAGGATATTACGCACTTTCAGTGAGAAAGAAATGAATTTTAAAAGAGAAATTTTAAGCGCTTATCCTTAATAAAAAGGAAGCGCAAAAAAATAAAAAGAAAAAAGTTAAAAGAGCCTTACTTTTCTGCTTCTCTTTTAAAGAAAAGAGAAGTAAGCTGCCAGTGTTATTGGAAGGTTTTGTTTCTTTTGACAAGAGAAATTTCCGTCCCTCTTTTTGAAAGAGAGAATCAAACTCCACGATGCCGTTAGTTTTTCTGTTTCTCTTTTTTCAAAAAGAGAAAAACGTCCTTTGACAATGCCCTCAATTACTTTATATGATATAACCTCTAAAATTTAATTAAAGGATAAATAAGAATATGAATATTGCCGCAGCAGCAGCGCCCGTCAGAAATGACATCAGAAATATCGCTATTATCGCCCATGTTGATCATGGAAAAACTACTATTGTAGACGCTCTCTTGAAATTCTCGGGTCAGTTTAAAGTTAAAAATGATGCGGCTCAAGACATGGTTTTGGACTCCAATCCATTGGAGAGGGAACGCGGCATTACCATTTTGGCAAAATGCGCGTCTGTGGAATATAAAGGCTGTACAATAAATATTGTGGATACGCCCGGCCATGCCGATTTTGGCAGCGAGGTGGAAAGAGTTTTAACTATGGTAGACGGCGCGATATTAATGGTGGATGCCGCCGAAGGCCCCATGCCCCAAACGCGCTTTGTTTTGAGAAAGGCATTGGCTTTGGGATTAAAGCCGATAGTTATCATCAATAAAATGGACAAACCGCATGTAAGGCCGAGCGCCGTCTGCGATGAAATATTTGAATTGTTTATGAAACTTGGCGCCACCGATCAACAATTGGATTTCCCAATAATTTATGCCTCAGGCAAGGCTGGCTGGGCTAGTCTAAAAATGGAGGAAGTTGGGAAAAATATAGAACCCGTTTTTGAGACGATTTTAAAACATGTCAGCCCCCCGCAAGCCGATCCCGATAAATCTTTGCAAATGCAAATTACAATTTTGGACTACAATAATTTTTTGGGGCAGGTCGGCATAGGCAGAATTTTAAATGGAACTTTAACCAAAGGCCAACAAATTGCAATGGCAAATATCGGCCGCACAAAAATTTCTAAAGTGGCGAGAATAGACAAGTTTCAAGGGCTTGGAAAAGTTGAGGTGAATCAGGCAAAAGCGGGCGATATAGTTTCTGTTTATGGACTTGAAAGCGTTGAGGTGGGGGATACAATTTGCGAGGTGGAAAACATTGTGCCGCTGGAACCTTTGGCAATTGACGAGCCCACAATCTCCATGAACTTTTTGGTAAACGATTCGCCTTTTTCTGGACGGGAGGGTCAATTTTTAACAAGCCGCCATTTGAGAGACCGCCTTAAAAAAGAAGCGCAGACAAATGTCGGTCTAAAAGTTGAAATGCTGGAAGGGGAAGGGCGGTTTAAAGTTTCAGGGCGCGGAGAACTGCACTTAACTATCTTAATTGAGACGATGCGCCGTGAAGGTTTTGAATTTTGCGTGTCCAGCCCCGAGGTTATTTATAAACAAAAAAACGGCCAGCTCTATGAGCCGATGGAATTTTTAACGCTTGACATTGACTCAAAATATCAAGGCATAGTTTTTGAAATGCTTGGGAAACGATCCGCCAAAATGGAAAATATGGTGACAGAGGGGGAAGATCGTTTGAGGCTTGAATATATTGTCGCCTCTCGTGCATTAGTTGGATTTAAAAATGAATTTTTGACAAGCACGCGCGGCGAGGGAATTATGCATCAAAGTTTTTATGATTATATGCCCAAAGCGGACGTTTCTCCCCTGCGCACTAACGGGGTTTTTATCGCTAAAGAACATGGTAAAACTACAGCTTACGCTTTGGACAATTTGCAGATCTCAGGCCAGTTGTTTGTGGGACCCGGTCAAGAGGTTTATGAGGGGATGATCGTTGGACAAAACTGCCGGCAAAATGATTTGGTGGTCAATCCTTGCAAATTAAAAAAGCTCAGCAATATGCGTTCTAAAAGCGCTGACGATGCGCCGATGTTGACGCCCCCCGCAATTATGAATTTAGAGCAGGCGGTGGAATATATCGCGCCGGACGAACTTGTTGAGGTGACGCCGAAATCTATACGTCTTAGAAAAAAAATATTAAACCATCTCATTAGAAAACGCAGTTCGCAAAATGAGCAGGAACAATAAATGATGAAAGTTCTATCGCACTATTTTTTTGCTACAATTATTGTTATTTTATTTTGCAGTTTTAGTTTTGCTGATTCCGCCAATTTGCCAACGGCAAAAGTGCAAGTCGGCGGCAATGTTTTTTCTTTGCTTGTTGCAAAAACATCCGCCCAGCAACAGAAGGGCTTGGGCGGTTATAAAACAATTCCGCAAGACGGTATGATTTTTATATTTGCCCGCCCGCAAACTTTAGTTTTTTATATGAAAGATATGTTGTTTCCAATAGATATTATATGGATAGCAAATAATAAAGTTGTTGGTTTTAGTTTGAACGTGCCTGTAGAAAAAAATGTTGCTGTAAAAGATTTAAAACTCTATTATTCGCCTGCGCTTTGCGATACAGTTATAGAGCTTGCGGCGGGCAGCGTAAAAAAGTTGAACATAAAAGCGGGCGACATTGTTAAGACGGGGCTTTGAGCATATGATAGTAGAAAATTTTTAAAGTTTTTAGAAATTTAGATGCGGTATAAGGAGAAATTATGCAGGCGAGATTGAGGGAAGATTTAAAAATTTTTATGAAGGCAAAAGATTCTGAAAAGATGAATGTCGTCAGAGGAATTTTAAGTGAAATAAATAATTTGCGCGATATAAAAAATATAGAAATTACGCAGGATGAAATTATAAAAGTTTTAAGACGGGAACTTAAAAAGAGAAAGGAATCTATAGAAAGTTTTACAAAAGCGGCAAGACAGGATTTGGTAGATAAAGAGAAAAGAGAAATGGAATTGATAGAAAAATATTTGCCAGCTGATCTTACAGACGAGCAAGTTTTGCAAAAAGTCAAAGAAGTTTTTCAATCCGCCGCCGACAAAACTTTTGGAGCTATTATGAAGGCGTCTGTAGCCGCTGTGGGCGGTCAAGCTGACGGAAAAAGAATTTCTGCAATTGTAAAAAAAGTTATTGAAAGCGAAACAAGAAAATAAATGCAGTTTTTTTATGTGGCTGTCGGCGGGGCGTTTGGAGCGTCTTTAAGATTTGCAAGCCATCAAATTATAACCTATTTGCTAAATACAAAATTTATTATTGCTACAATTATTATAAATTGCATCGGCGCATTTTTAATAGGGTTTTTGATATATCTTTTTGAAGTTTTTACAATAGATATAAAATGGAAATTGTTTTTTATAACTGGTTTTTTGGGAGGATATACGACTTTTTCAACGTACTCTTTAGAAACTATTCAATATTTTCTTGATGGAAATATTAAGCATGCTTTAATAAATATTTTTTTGAGTAATATTTTATGTTTGGTTTTTGTTTTAGCTGGAATGCAGATAAGTAAGGCGGCTCTGGATTAAAGAGATTTGTTTTCTTATCATTTATATTTAGATAGCGATTTTAAAAATTTAGAACGCTAATATGGGGAGATATGCTTACAAGAAGAAGACGCTGCAGAGTCTGTTGTCTGCAAATGCTTTACGCTTTAGATAATTGTAAATTGACCGCAACAGAAACAGTAGATTTCTTTTCTGATCGTTTGCCAACCTTGCCAACCTACAAAAAGTTTACGCAAGAATTATTTGACGGCGTCTATAAAAATATGGAGCAAATAGACGAGGTAATAACAAAATATGCGCAAAATTGGGAACTTTCTAGGATGCCCTCGGTGGACAGAAATATAACGCGTATCGCTGTTTATGAAATGATGCATAACCGCGAAACGCCCATTAACGTTATAATTGACGAAGCTGTAGAAATTGCAAAAAAATATTCTAAAGCGGAATCTAGTAAATTTATAAATGCAGTTTTAGATAGAATTAAAGTTATAAGAATAAAAAAATCGGCGCCGACTAACGGCGTTTTGTAATTATTTTGGAGGCGGTATGAGACATTTCGATGCTGAAATTATTGACTTGAAAAGTAGTTTAGTTGAAACTGCCGAGCTAGTAAAAAAGATGATACAAATTATTAGAAAACAATTTGAGGATCCGTCTTGTTTTAGCGCGCAGTTAAATGATTTGGAAAGAGAAGTAAATATTGATGAAATAGTTATAGACAATAAATGTTTAAAACTTATTGCTTTAAACCAGCCCGTTGGGCGCGATTTAAGATTTATTACATCGGCCATGAAAATTAATACGGATTTGGAGAGGATGGCTGACGAAACAATAAGCATTGGCGCAAAAATTATGGTTAAGCGTTTCTCAGAAGCTGAAGTTGAACAAGCTAAACCAGAAATAAAAATGGCTTCAGATCAAATTGAGCGTATTTTAAAAATGACAGATATTGTGCAGGAAATGGTTGAAAGCGCCATTAAAGCTTTTAATACAAGCGATGCGGATTTGGCAAAAACTATTCTTGCAAAAGACGATGAACTTGCAAAAATTAGAGAGAGCATTGTAGGCTATTTGCAAAAAGCTATGGCGGCGACAAGCGATGAGCAGCAAATAAAAATTTATGTCAACTATATAATGATTTTGAGAAGCATTCAAAGAATCGGCAGCCATGCGACAAATATCGGCGAGGACGTAATTTTTATTGCTCAGGGAAAAGATATAAGACATATCGCAGGCCAAAAAGCTCAAGAACCTATACAATAAAATAAATTTGCTCTGTCAACATTTTGCCGCTCTTATCTGTTTTTTTTAATTTGTAAAAAGTTTCCTTTATGGCTTTTGTTTTTTTGTCTAATATTTTATAAAGCTTTATATGCAAGAAACAATTTTCATATAATTTTTATTGGATAAGCGGAAAATAAAGCGATAGTATAAATGGAAATGGACGAAAGAGAAGTATTTTTGTCTATCTTTTTGAAAAAGAATAATTGATAGCCATTAGTTATTATTGTGAGGATTAAGAGAGGAGGAAGTCTTGATTCTTTTTTGAAAAGGGAAATACGAATTAAGGGTTATTTTTTGCTTTTTAGAGGAATTTTTCTCTCCTTTTTTAAGAAAAATTAGAATTGGGTATTGTTGTTTTTGCTTCTTTTTTAAAAAGAAGAGTGTCTTAGGAAAGTTGATTTTAAACCACTAAGAGAGAATGATTACTACACAGGAGCGTTACATGAATCTACCGTTAATTTATCGTGGGAAAGTTAGGGATGTGTATGAGTTAGGGTCTGATCAATTATTGATTGTTACAACAGACAGAATTTCTGCCTTTGACATTGTTTTGCCAACGCCAATTGTGGGCAAGGGAAAAGTGTTGAATGAGCTTTCGCTTTTTTGGTTTGATTATGTAAAAGATATCGTGCCAAACCATGTTATAGAGGGGAATTTTTTCAAGTTTCCGCAAGAAATACAAGAACGCGGATATCTTAGACAGAGAACAATGATAGTTAAGAAGGCTAAAAAAATTGATATTGAATGCATTGCCCGAGGGTATTTGGCAGGATCGGCATGGAAGCAATATCAAAAGACGCAAAGCGTTTGCGGCATTGCTTTGCCTGAGGGTCTTACAGAGGGCGCAAAATTGGAGAGTCCAATTTTTACGCCGTCAACAAAAGCAAATGACGGCGCGCATGATGAAAATATTACCTTTGAAAAAATGCAAGAATTAGTTGGCGCCGACACCGCCCAAAAGCTAAAAGATTTAACTCTTAAAATTTATGAGAAAATGGCAAAATTAGCTTTGGAACGTAAAATAATTATAGCCGATACAAAACTGGAATTTGGGTTTGATAATGACGGTGAAATAATTTTAATTGACGAACTCGGCACTCCAGATTCTTCAAGATTTTGGGAAGTTAAAAAATATAGACCGGGAGCGGGAGTTCCAAAGAGTTTAGATAAACAACCTGTGAGGGATTATTTAGAGGAAATTAAATGGAATAAGCAGGAGCCTGCCCCTGTTTTATTTGCCAATATCGTTAGGCGTACATATAAAAATTATGTCTCCGCTTATGAAAAACTCACCAATACAAAATTTACTCAAAAGGTTGTAAAGAGTGTTTAATGTAGAAATTTCCACCAATCCTGATTTAGAGGATGCGCGTGGCAAAGCTGTTTTAGCTGATATAAAAATGATGCAAATAAAAGGGGTAAAAGATGTCCATTTTTGCCCCGTATATTTTTTCTCGGGAAATTTAACTTTTGAGCAAATTCAAACAATCTCACAGCGTCTTTTGACAGACGCTGTGAGCGAGAATTATTCAATTGCAAAAACAGATAAAATTTGCGCTGATAAGTTTAATGTTATAGAAGTTTATTATAAAAAAGGCGTTACGGATGCTTTAGCTTTGAGTGTAAAAAAAGCTATAAAAAGTTTTGATTTAGACGATAAAATAATTGTAAATACAGCTAAAAGATATTATTTAGACGGGCAAGTTTCTTTTGGCGCATTAGAAAATATAGCTTTAAAAATATTGGCTAACTCTTTGATACAGGAATACAGAATTGAAAAAAAAATATTGTGAAAATATAGCGCTTAGCGCTCTTTCGGATGCTCAACTTTTGCAATTGAGCAAAACAAATGTCTTGGCTTTATCGCTTAAAGAAATGAAAACTGTTCAGCATTATTTTAAGCTTTTAAAAAGAGAACCTACCGACATAGAACTTGAAACAATCGCTCAAACATGGAGCGAACACTGCAAACACAAAACCCTCACAAGCCCCATAGAATATCAAGAAATTTCAGGCGCAAAAAAAACTTCCCATACATTTAATAATTTATTAAAAGAAACCATTTTTGAAGCTTGTCTTAAACTTAAAAAAAAATGGTGTTTATCTGTTTTTGCTGACAATGCAGGCATAATAGAATTTGATGAAAATTACGGGGCGGCATTTAAAGTTGAAACCCACAATCATCCTTCCTCACTAGAACCTTACGGGGGAGCCGCCACAGGAATTGGCGGCGTTATAAGAGATATTTTGGGTGTGGGGCTTGGGGCAAAACCGTTGGCCGACACAGATGTATTTTGCTTTGCCGATCCTAAAACTCCTGCAAAAAAAGTTCCACAAGGCTTGCATTCTCCTCGGCGCATTATAAAAGGCGTTGTCGGCGGCGTAAGAGATTACGGCAATAGAATGGGTATTCCCACTGTGGACGGCGCTGTTTGTTTTGACGAGTGTTTTTTGGCTAATCCCTTGGTCTATTGCGGCACAATGGGATTAATCCCAAAAAATAAAATTTCAAAAAAAGTTTCGGCGGCCGAGTTTATTGTTGTAGTGGGCGGACGCACCGGAAGGGACGGCATACATGGGGCGACTTTCTCGTCTGTAAAATTAGATAAAGATTCGGATGTAAGCGCGGTGCAGATAGGAAATCCAATAATGGAAAAAAAAGTTTTGGATGCGCTGCTTATTGCCCGAGATTTAAATTTATACACTGCTTTAACGGATTGCGGGGCGGGCGGATTGTCTAGCGCTGTGGGCGAGCTTGCAAGCGAGACGGGCGCGCGGGTTGAATTGGAAAAAGCTCCCCTAAAATATCCCGGACTTTTGCCTTGGGAAATTTGGATTTCGGAAGCTCAAGAGCGGATGGTTTTAGCGGTAAAGAAAAAAAACTTAAAACGTCTATTAAAAATATTTAAAGATAAAGATGTTGAAGCGAGCGTTTTAGGAAACTTTACATCTGATAAAAAACTTACGCTTTTATACAATAAAGAAATTATCGGTCAAATTCAAATGCAGTTTTTGCATGAGGGGTTGCCGAAAGTTAGCAGAAAAGCTGTTTATCATATTGCAAAAGAAATCAAACAAAAACCTATAAAAATGTCAGCTCAAAAAATATCCGCTATGCTTATTAAAGTTTTAGCAGATTTAAATGTCTGTTCTAAAGAGTGGATAATTAGGCAGTATGATTTTGAGGTGCAGGGTCAAACAATTGTAAAACCGTTGGAGTCCAATTCAATAGAAGTTTCGGGTAATAGCGATGCCGCTGTAATTTTCCCATATACTTTAATTGCCGATACAAAAAAAGCTATTGTTTTATCAAACGGCATAAATGTTTCTTATGGAAAAATCAATACATATAAAATGGGAGCGGCGGTGATAGAACAAGCCTTGAGAAATGCGGTATGCGTTGGGGCAAATATAGACAAAATTTCACTTTTAGATAATTTTTGTTGGGGCAATTGCGATAACCCAGAAGTTTTGGGATCGCTGGCGGCATGCGCAAAAGCTTGTTTTGATTTCTCATGCAAGTTTGGGACGCCTTTTATTTCAGGTAAAGACAGTCTCAATAATGAATATTCTGTCGGCGGTAAAAAGTTTTCTATAACGCCGACTCTTTTAGTTTCGGCAATGGGTATAATTGAAAATATAAATAATGTAGTTACGCTTCCATTTAAAAAAGAAGGCAATAAAATTTTTGTTTTAGGTTTAACTAGAAATGAAATGGGCGGCTCGATTTTTAATTCCATAAATAAAATTTCCGATGGAATTTTATGTGAAGTTTTTGCTGACGAATCTAAACCTCTAATGCAAAAAATTTATGCGGCAATGCAATTGCATCTTATAGAATCTTGTCATGATGCAAGCGAAGGCGGTTTGGGCGTCTGCATTAGCCAAATGTGTTTTTGCGGGCAATTGGGCGCTCGTATTGATATTGACAATATAAAAGTTTATGAAAAAATGACGCCGGCTGAAATTTTATTTTCGGAGTCAAACGGCAGATTTGTTATAGAGGTAAAACCAGAAAATGTTGAGAAAATTTATAAGATTTTTAGGCCATGCATTTTTAGTGAAGTAGGCGCTGTTGGGGGCAAAGATCTTATTATAGAAAGCGCCAAAAACAAAATGAAAATTAAGCAAAATATAAATGTTTTAATGAAGGCTTGGCAAAAGACTCTTTGGGATATTTGAGGATTTTAATGAAAAAAGCAAAAGCGTTAATTTTAACAACTGCCGGTATAAACTGTGATTTTGAAACGCAAGCCGCTCTTAATATTTGCGGGGCAAGATCGGAACGAGTCCATCTACATGAATTGATTTCAAAAAAAAATAAGTTGCAAAATTATGATATTTTAGTTTTTCCGGGCGGTTTTTCTTATGGAGATGACATTGCTTCTGGCAAAATTTTAGCTTATCAAATAAAAGATAAACTTAAAGATGAAATTTTAAAATTTGCTCAAAGCAAAAAACTTATTATTGGAATATGCAATGGATTTCAGGCGCTTGTGAAAATGGGTTTATTGCCGGATGAAAAAACCTTTAAACAATCGGTAACGCTCTATTATAATGATAGCGGAAAATTTGAATGTAGATGGGTGTATTTAAAAACGAACCCTCAAAATAATTGCATTTGGACAAAAAATTTACCGGAAATTATTTGTCTGCCTATTGCGCATGGAGAAGGAAAATTTATAACTAAAGATGAAAAGATTTTGAAAAACTTGAAAAAAAATAATCAAGTGGTTTTCAAATATTGCGATGCAAAAGGGGATTTTGGCAAGTATCCAATTTGTCCAAATGGTTCGCAGGAAAACATTGCCGCCATATCAAACAGCGGCGGTAATATTTTTGGACTAATGCCTCATCCTGAAAGATTTATTTTTGCTTTGCAATCTGTTACGAAAAAAGGTTTTGACGATCAGTTTGGGTGGGGGAAAATTATTTTTGAAAATGCAGTAAATTATATTGGATAAGGGAGAAAAAAATGAAAGTTTTAGTTGTAGGAGCAGGCGGCAGGGAACATGCAATTTGTCAGGCATTTCTTAGAAGTGAAAAAATCTCGGAGATCCTGTGTATCGGTCAAAATGCAGGGATAGAAAAAATTGCAAAAATGTTTGATGTGGGCATAAATAATTTTTATGAAATTGCAAAAATTGCAAAAGAAAATAATGTGGATTTTACTTTTGTAGGACCAGAACAACCTTTAGCTGAAGGGATCGTAGATTATTTTGAAAAGGAAGGTTTAAAAATTATTGGACCGAAAAAATCTATGGCTCTTTTAGAGGCCAGTAAAATTTATGCAAAAGAATTTATGCAGAGGATTGATGTTCCAACTCCAACTTATAATTCTTTTCCTGACGGCGATGCCGCAATTGAATTTTTAAATAGCGCAAAAGACGCGCCGATTGTGGTAAAGGTTGACGGCTTGGCGCAAGGCAAAGGCGTTTATGTTTGCAAAACTCGTTTTGAGGCAATTGAGGCGCTAAAAAATTTAATGAAAGATGAAAAGTTAAGCGCGCAAAAAATAATTCTTGAGGAGTTTATTGACGGAACAGAAGCGTCTTATTTGGTTTTTACTGATGGCAAAAGCTATAAACTTATGCCGCCGGTGCAAGATTATAAAAGACTTTTAAATAATGATCAAGGTCCAAATACCGGAGGGATGGGCGCATATTCTCATCATCCTTTTGCTTCAAAGCCATTAAATGATTTAGTAGAACAAAACATTATTGCAAAAGTTGTAGAAGTTATAAAAGAAGAAAAATTAGGGTATAAAGGCGTTTTATATTTTGGAATAACTGTCAAAGACGATGCCCCTTATGTTTTGGAATTTAATTGCCGTTTTGGAGATCCTGAAGCGCAGGTTATTTTACCGCTTTTGCGGACTGATTTTGTAGATATATGCCTTGCAATTTTAAATGGAAAGCTTGGGGATATGCATATTACATGGGAAAAAGAATTTGCAGTATGTGTGGTTTTGGCGTCAAAAGGTTATCCAAAATCTTGGGAGATAGGATTTGAAATTTCAGGATTAGATAAAGTAAAAAAAGATGCCTTAGTTTTTCATTCTGCGACAAAGGATTCTAATGGGAAAGTTGTTACAAACGGCGGCCGCGTTTTGTGCGTTGTTGGGATTGCAAATAGTTTAGAGTATGCTAGAGACAATGCCTATGAAAATGTAGCTTTGATACATTTTGAGGGCATGCAATTTAGAACAGACATTGCAGAAGTTTAGGCAATTTTATAGGGAGATTTTGATAAATGCAAAAGAGAGAAGTTGCAATTATTATCGGTTCAGAATCGGATATAGAAACGGCAAAGGAAACAATTGCAATTTTAAAAAGATTTAATTTGACTTTTAGTCTTAATATTGCATCCGCGCACAGAACTGTGGGGCATTTGAAAAGATGTATTTATAGAGCTTGCGAGAACGGAGCAAAAGTTTTTATTGCAATTGCGGGAATGTCGGCGGCTTTACCGGGAGCGATTGCCGGTCAGACGATTCTGCCCGTTATCGGCGTGCCGGTTGTGGGAGGCGGTCTTGCAAATTTTGATTCGCTTTTTTCAATTGTGCAAATGCCAAAAGGCGTGCCGGTGGCGGCGGTTGCTGTTGGGAAGGCGGGCGCAATAAATGCCGCTTTGCTGGCGGCTCAAATTATTGCTTTGGGAAATGCAGAATTAACCCAAAAACTTTTGGATTTTAGAAGAAATCTGGAACAGGAAATAATAGAAAAAGATAGAATGCTGGGATTGGAATTTTCTTG
>JAITCX010000112.1 GCA_031282945.1 Elusimicrobiota bacterium | reverse complement strand
TTCGGCGCGGGAATTTTAAGTTTTGAAGGCGCGTTATACGCTAAAGAAATTAGCTTTATAGTTCACGGCGGGTCGGTGAGCGTCAATGCTAAAACTGAGGTGAAGGAGTTTTATGTTGTAAATACTAGCGCCGCATTTAATGATAATTTTGATTCAAGAGATTTGAGTTTTACAAATTCTCTTGTAAATTTTGCAGGCGCAGTTAACGGAAGTTCCGCTGCAATCATAAATTCCAGTGCGAACATTAAAGGCTTGGCAAATTTTGCAGGGGATATTTTTGTCCAAGATTCTTTTATGCAAATTTTAGCGCAATTAAACGCAAATGCTTTTAGCATAAATAATTCAACGGGACTTTTTTCAACGGCAAATTTAGGGGGGAATCTGGACAGCCTTAATTCATATTTGAGTTTTAGTGACGAGGTTTTGACGAGTTCTGTCAATATAAATAACTCCACAGCGGTTTTTGCAGGGGCATTAAAATCCAGTGGAATATTTATAAATAATTCCCTAACAGATTTTGAGGGAGTGTCAGCAGGATCAATTACAATGATAAATTCCAGCGCAAACATTAAAGGCTTGGCAAATTTTGCAGGCGATATTTTTGCAGAGAAATCTTTTGTACAAATTTTAGCGCAATTAGATGCAAACGCTCTTAGCATAAATAATTCAACGGGACTTTTTTCAACGCTAAATTTAGCGGGGAATTTGGACAGCCTTAATTCATATTTAAGTTTTACTGAGGATGTTTTGACAAGCTCTATTAATGTAAATAATTCCACAGCGGTTTTTGCGGGGGCATTAAAATCCAGTGGAATATTTATAAATAATTCCCTAACAGATTTTGAGGGAGTGTCTGCAGGATCAATTACAATGATAAATTCCAATGTAAATATCGGCGGCATTGCCGATTTTACAGGTAATATTTCTGCCGACAATTCTCATGTAAAGTTTTTGCAACAAACAAAAGGTCAAGACGCTTCTTTCAATAATGCTCAAATAGTTTTTGAAAAAGATTTGCTTTTAAATGAACTTTCCATTTTGGCAAGTTCTGTCAACTTTAAATCTGGCGTCTCAACAGTATCTGTTTTAAATGTTTCTCATGGGTTTATGTCGCTTCAAAATGGAATTGCCGCCAGCAGTTTTTATGTATTAGGAAATTTTTCTTTAGAAGGAAGTTTTGCTATTGATGTAAATTTTGAAGACGCTTTAACGGATTGGATTTCAGTTGGAGGAAATTTCAGCGTAGATAAATCAACGCTTGTCATAAATAGGCTTGACGGCGATAAATATTATTTTAATCCTTTGGAATTTTTGAGAGCGGATAGATTGAACTATGATGCAAAAAGATTTTTTGTTGATCCCGCTTATCAAATTATTTTAGGGGCGGACGGCAAATCGCTTTTGATTTCTATGGCAAATGAATATGGAGCATGGAATATTTTTGTAAATAGTTTTAGAACTTATCAGGACTCTCAAAACCCTCTCGTTTTACAAGCGGATATAGATGCCGCGGCGGAGATAAACGCTAGCCCTCAAGCTTTTGCAAGTCCGCAAGGAGGTGGTTTTAGCGTGGATGGAGCGGGCTTTAGTTTAAACGCAAAAAATGATAAAGCGCAAAACTTGGGTTTTATTTTTTACGAGTCTAGTTTTACGTTTAAACAAATAACTTTTAAAAACTTTTTGGCGCAAAGCTCCTCAGGAGCGGTATTTTATGCGCAAAATTCCAGTATTACTTTTATTGGCAATATTAACTTTTTAAACAATACACTCTCTGCTTCAAATGATACAGGCGGCGGCGCTATTTTTGCGCAAAATACGCAATTAAATTTTGAGGGCGCGGCTGATACAAATTCTAAAATAGAATTTTCCAGCAATGTTTCTTTAAACGGCGCAGGCGGAGCGCTTTTTATAGATGAGGCGGAAACTTATTTTGCAAATGTCAATATTCGTTTTACAAGCAATAGCGCGCAAGGCAATGGTGGAGCTATTTATTTAAATGGTTTGTTAACCTTTTCAAATTCTACTATTGCCTTCATAAACAATTTTGCAGGCGCTAAATTAAATGATATTTATTTTGCCGCCGCGCAAAGCGAGCTAGTATTTTCAGGCGATAATGTTTTAACAAACGGCATAAAAACATCAGGCGCGGGATCTATTAAAAAAATAGATGAGGGGACGCTTGATTTTGAAGGCTCTCCTGCGATAATTTTAAATGCATTTGATATTGAAGCAGGCACGGTAAACTTTAAATCAAATATCTCAACGATTTCAGTTTTGAGAGTTCAAAATGACGCTTTGCTTTCTTTAGTAAACGGCGATACAGGCGGCAGGCTTTTTACAGAGGAGTTAATTTTTACAGACGCCTATCTTGCTTTTGATGTAAATTTTTCAAACGGTTTAGCTGATAAAATTGTCGTTGATCAAATATTTTCAAGTAATGCAAATTCACATTTTCTATTAAATGTCTTGTCTCAAATAGGCGATGAAATTGCAATTTTAATAGAAACCAATTCAGAAATTTCTAATATTCAAGAGATTTATACTGCAAATGAGGATTATGAAGTTTACGGGGGCGGATATTTTATTTTTGCCCGTAGTAAAGATTCAAGCTCTTTACCGCCGGCTGTAATTTCTGCAACTGATTGGAAAGAATTTGTAAATGAATATAAATATGCTCCGAAGGTAAACGGCGATTGGATAGAACTTTCAAAAAATATTATTGCATCTCAAGGCGATGAAAATATTGACAGAAGCGCGGCGCAGGTAAGTTTTAATATTGACGGCAAAAATAAAATTTTAGATGCCGACAATCAAAAGACTGGTTTCGTTTTAGACGCCGCCGCAATAGCTTTTAAAGATATAACATTTAAAAATTTTGCCGGCGCGCAAGGCGCTGTTATAAGAGCGCTAAATAAAAGCAGCGTAACATTTTTGGGAACAATAAATTTTGTAAATAATCAAAGCGATATTTATTTAAACGATTCGGCTCTATATTTTAATGATGTAATTTTTGTAAATGGACTGCGCACGCAAGGAACAGGAGAGGTTATAAAATTTGGCGGCGGCGCTGCAGTTTTTAGAGATGGAATTTTTGTAAAAAATAAAATGCAGATAAAGAACAATCCAGGTCTTGTGCCGCGTGTTTCTAATTTTGAAGGATCTACAAATATTGAAAATGTTTTTAATGTGCAAGACGGCAGCGTCATTTTTGAAAGCGCTGTTTCTAGCGTTGCGGTAATGCACGTTGGGCAAGGGGCGGTCGTTTCATTAAAAGATAATAATCCAAGCGGAGCATTATATGTTGGGCAGTTAGAATTGGGAAAAAATGTTCATCTGTGGTTTGACATAGATTTTGAAAATTCTTTGAGCGATATAATTGTTTCAACTAGCGCCATTGTTTTTGGAGAGGGGATTGTATTAAATATAAATAATGTATCTAAAGATTTATTTGCAACAAATTCTGTAGAGATAATTTTCTCAGGGTCGCAAATAGATTACAGCAAGATAGTTTATGATAGCTCAAAATATTCTTTAGGTTTTGGCAAAACAAATAATATCTTGCAAATAACAAATTATGCGCCGCCGGCTTTAAGGTTTGACGATTTAACGTCCAATCAAGAAAACGTTTTAAACAATATAAATGAAAATTATCATTTAGTTGGGATGATTTTAAATTTGCAAGATCAAGCAAAACAAAAGCAAGCTTTGGATTCTTTAAGTTCGGCATTTTATGCAAATATTTTTACGCAGGAACTGCACAATAATGCAAAAGATTTGTTTATGCAATTGCGTCATAATGAACTGCACAATATTTGGATAAATATAAGTTTTAGCGCTTTAGAATTTAGGCGGCCAAATCAAATGTTGGGGGTATTTAATGAGAGCGGCATTGGATTAAATGTAGGGGCAAATATTTTATCAAGCAAATTATTTCGCGCTGGAATTATTACGCAGGTTTGGTCTAAAAATTTTAGCCAATTGGATAATACTGCAAATTTATTGAGTTTAGGTATCGGCGGATATGCCGATGCCAGCATAAAGGGATTAAATATTGGCATGGTCATGCAGGCAAAGAGAGGACAGGGAAAGGTCAAACGCAGTATAGAGTTGGATAGGGTTTATGGTCCGCAAGGGGATATAAGATTATTTGGATTCAATGAATCGTTAAATTTAAATTATATGTTTGATATCGTAAAAACAAAAAGAGATCAAATCAGCGCGGGTCCTTTTGTTAACGCAGATTTTAGTCAAATAAATACACGTGAAATAATAGAGGAAGGGGGCGGCTTAGCAAATTTAAATGTGGCGTCTCAAAATTTAATGCAGTCAATGTTTCATTATGGTTTGCAATTAAAGCGGCAGACTAATTTTTATAAAGTTTTTGCGCAAGGATTTGTGGGGCAAAATTTAAGTCCAACTCAAAAAATTAAAACAAAATTTGCAAATACTGCCAATAATGATTTTTGGGAGATAGAAAGCGATGAAACAAATGAAATGTTTTATGGCGCTCAATTGGGCGTAAGCGTTAATGCAGGCAAGTTTATGCAGTTTTTGGTAATGGGAAATTATCAAGAAAATGATAATTATAAAAATTATACGGCGGGCGTTCAGGCGCAGTATCAGTTTTTGGTGAAAATGCCTCAAGCTCTGCCAAAAAATTTGGATATGCCTAAACTCCAATTTGTAGAAAATTCGGCGAGGCTTACCAAAGAAAGTCAAATTGCGCTTGCAAATTTTGCTCGGCATTTTGCGCGTGAGAAATATATATTTAAAACCATGAAAATTGTTTTTAGAATAAATAAGTCCAATGATAAAGTTTCGCAAAGCGCAAATAAGTTAAATTTTGAGCGGGCGCAAAATGTTAAAAAAGTTTTAGCGCAAAATAAAATGTCAGCCCGTAAAGTTGTTCTTGCCACAAAAGTGTCTAGCGCAAAAACTAAAATAAGCGTGAGAATAGTAAGATGATTTTTAGCTTTCACATGCAACATTAAATATACTTTAAACTCTTGTACAAGCTTATCAAAGGCAAATATCCAAGTCCCCCTAAAATCCTCAAAATTTGATAATCTATAATATCTTTTGACGTTAAGAGGGGACTTAGATGAATGATTTAAATTTAATTTTAGTCGGCATTATTGTATTTTTAGTTATTATAATTTTTATTCTTACTATAAAAAAACGCTCCATTATAAAATTAAACAAGAAAAAGCAAAATTATAAAGAAACTAATACTGATATTTCTTTTGTGCAAATTAAAAGCGCTAAAGATATTTTAAACGATAATAATATTCTTGCAAAACAAGCCCATCCAGAAGGTTATCTCAGACGAGAAATTGATATTGGCGAAAGTATTTTTCCCGAGGCTCTATCTAAACATTTAAAAACTCCATATATCAGACCGCTTGCCAATTGCGAAATTTGCCTTCCTGCAGATTTTATAGAAACCTCTGAGTTTAAAAACCTTTTTAAAACTATAGAAGAAACAAATAGAAATGTTTTTATAAGCGGTAAAGCGGGAACCGGCAAGTCCACTTTTTTAACTTATTTGCGTAAAAAAACAAAAAAGCGCATGATCTTTTTGGCTACAACGGGCATTGCGGCTTTAAATATTTCAGGTCAAACTGTTCATTCTTTTTTTAGGTTTGCGGCGATAGATTTTTTAATGCCTGACGATATAAAACAATTTCCAAAAGAGGAAATAATAAACTCCATAGATGCGATAGTAATTGACGAGGCGTCTATGTTGAGAGTGGATATTTTTTCAGCTATAGATTATTCACTTAAGAAAGTTAGAAAATCTACAGAACTTTTTGGCGGTTTGCAAATAATTTTAATAGGGGATTTGTGCCAGCTGCCGCCTGTTATAAAAAACGTTTTGGAAATGCCTTTAATAGAAAAATTCGGCGGCATGTATTTTTTTAATTTTTTCCGCTCCCCTGATCTTTTTGCCCAACATTTTTTAATTTTAAGTTTAACAGAAATTTTCCGCCACAAAGATAAAGATTTTATAGATTTGCTTTCACGTATGAGATATGGTTGTCTTACAAAGCAAGATTATCAAATGATAAATGAAAAAACTATTGGTCAAGTTGATGACGTTACAATTATTACAACTACAAATATAGCTTCAGACAGAGAAAATAATTTAAAGCTATCGCAACTAAATGCTAAATTAAAAACTTATGAGGCTAGCATTCATGATTACCGCCAGACAAAATTCAATAAATCAGAAGATCTCTTTAAAGATACGCGCGTAGATAGAGTTTTAAAATTTAAGGTGGGAGCAAAAGTTATAGTTTTGGCAAATGATTTAACGGAACGCCGTCGCTATGCAAACGGCACTATCGGCGTGATAGTTGAAATGGGTGAGGATGAAATTATTGTTTTGGCAAATGGTTATAAGTTTCCCGTAAAGAGAAAAAAATGGAATAAAGTTGAATATGCCTATAATAGAGATACAAAAAGATTGGAAGAACGCGCGATTGCAACATTTGAACAATTTCCTTTAAAACTTGCATGGTCAATTACAATACATAAGAGTCAGGGTTTGACTTTTGATGATATAAATATAGATCTTGCGGGCGGGGCTTTTGCTTTCGGTCAAGTATATGTGGCGTTTAGCCGCTGCCGTAGTTTTAGCGGCCTTCACCTTCTGCGCCCTCTTACAAGCGAGGATATAAAAATTGAAAGACATATAGTGGAGTTTGAAATGAAATATGTAAATAAGGGTTAAGTTAAGCGCTAAAATTAATGCGCTGATCTATAAGATCTCATTTGCAAAAAGACGGCTCGGCGTACCATTTCCCGCTAAAGATACTGCCCCGTTATCTTGTGCATTTACAATATTTGCCGAACTATAATGCGCCCTAAAATTTACCGCTCCGTGTTCAAGTGTTATCGTCTCTAATATTACCGCCGTCTCAAAAATCGTTTCTCCTCTCAAAATATTAAATTCTTTCTCAACAACCCTCTGCGCTCTTCTAAAGCGCGGCGTCCCAGATCCCGTTTATAAAATTTGCTTCATTAATATTTATGCGGAAAGCGCTGTCTATTTTTGAATTTGCAAAATTTATTTTGCTATTTTTTTTGCCTTTAATGTTACGCCCTTAAAAATTCTAAACCCGATGGCTTTAAATGAGTTAAAAGATAAACTTAAGAGAGGGGCAACAGAAAAAGGGGATTAGTAAAAATAGAAAGAGTGATAAATAAAAGCGCTTAGGAATTCTATCGTGCGAGTAAAAAGATATTAAAGTTGTTTCCAAAAGGTTTCGTGCGTTCCTTAACATATGATAATGGAGCAGAAAATGCATTACACTTTAAAATGAATAAAAGATTTAGAATGCAGTGCATCAAAATTCAATAAAAACATAAAAATTGATACAATTATAAAATATAAATTTTGTTATAATAATATTAAATTTGTCAAGGAGAAAATATGTTAGACATTAAATTTATTAGAGAAAATCCAAAGCTTGTGGTTGAGGCTTGTCAAAAAAGAGGCCATAAATTAGATATTGAACGCATAATCAATTTGGATGAACAAAGAAAAGTTTTGCTTTCCAACACGGAACAATTGCGCCTTACTAGAAATAAAGAGTCGGAAAAAATTGGCAAAATAAAAAGAGAAGGCGGCCAAGTTTCAGACGAGCTAACTTTAGAAGTAAATAAATTGCGAAATGAAATACAAGAAAAAGAAAAATCTTTGACCGCTTTGCAAAAAGATATAGAGGATGCGCTTTTAAATATTGCAAATATTGCTGACGATAGCGTCCCTGTTGGAAAAAATAGCGAGGACAATAAAATTGTGCGTTCTTGGGGCGATCAAATAAAGTTTTCTTTTAAACCAAAATATCATTGGGAACTTGGCGAAAAACTTCAAATATTAGATTTTGCAACTGCTTCAAAAATTTCAGGACCGCGCTTTTGCGTTCTTAAAAATGAGGGTTGTGTTTTGGAAAGAGCAATAATAAATTTCTTTTTAGAGGAGCATAGACAAAAAGGCTATAGCGAAATTTCTACGCCGTATTTGGTAAACAGCGCTTCAATGCGCGGGACAGGGCAATTGCCAAAATTTGCAATAGACGCTTTTAAATGCGAACTAGACGACCTGTATTTAATTCCAACGGCTGAAGTTCCCGTAACAAATATTTATAGAGATGAAACATTAAGCGAAAAAGATTTGCCGCAAAAATTTGTGTCGTATTCCGCTTGTTTCAGACGAGAATCTGGCGCCTATGGAAAAGATACAAAAGGCCTTATAAGAAATCATCAGTTTGATAAAGTTGAACTTGTAAAATTTGTGCGTCCTGAGGAGTCGGCTGCCGAGCTTGAAAGTCTTGTTGCGGATGCTCAGAGCGTTTTAGAAAAATTGGAATTGCCCTACAGAGTTGCGCTTTTATGCAGCGGCGATTTGGGTTTCTCCTCAGCAAAAACTTATGATCTAGAGGTTTGGTTTGCTCCCGATCAAAATTATAGAGAGATTTCGTCTTGTTCAAACTTTAAAGATTTTCAGGCGCGCCGTATGAACATAAAAGTTAAATCTGCAGATGCAAAAAAAAGATATTTCGCCCATACCCTCAATGGCTCGGGCGTGGCTGTCGGCAGAACGCTTGCCGCCATTTTGGAAAATTATCAAAAAGAGGATGGGTCGGTTGTCGTCCCCAATGCTTTGAGAAAATATACGGGCTTTGATATTATTAAACCGAAATAAATATTGATAGAGCGGGTTGTGAAATTCTTGATTGGCGCTATTGGCGCTTTGCGAGAGAGTTAATATTAAAGCGAAAAAATGCAATCGGTTAAAATTTAATTTTAAGGGAACGGATGAAAATGAAAAAGATACCAAATCGCATTATTTTGCAGATGAAAAAATATTCGCCTTTTTGCCAAAAAGTTTGGACAGAGTGTTTTAATATTCCTAAAGGGGAGACGATCTCTTATGGCCAGCTTGCCAAAAAAATCGGTCATCCAAAAGCGGCGAGGGCTGTCGGCAGGGC